>DAIDKD010000129.1:0-8649 GCA_027451065.1 Bacillaceae bacterium
AAGCGCAGGCGCCTTGCTCAGACCTGACTGGCAAATGTTCTTTCCAATCAAAGTCGCTTTTTGACTTTGTATTGGGAAGGTTATTTGACAAAAAGGTCTAGGCGCCGGAGCTAGCCACTACACATAGCCAAAGATTACTTACTTATTATCTAGTTTTGAGAGAACATCTCAATAAAATAATTGTCTGGTGACAATGGCAAAGAGGTCACACCCGTTCCCATACCGAACACGGAAGTTAAGCTCTTTCGCGCCGATGGTAGTTGGGACCTTGTCCCTGTGAGAGTAGGACGTCGCCAGGCAAATGGAAAGGAAACCAAGATAAATTGGTTTCCTTTTTTGTGTTTTTTGTTAGAAAGGGGTTCGTCCCTTTCTAACAAAAAACACTGCGAAATAGTTTCTTTTTGGAGCATAATAGTATACAATGTTAGTCAAAGATAGTCAAAGTCAACGGGGTGCATAAAATGAAAAATATATCTGATATCATTGAAGAATATTTAAAAGATGTATTGGAAGCCACCGGGAGTCATAGTGTAGAAATTAAGAGGAATGAAATCGCTGATAAATTTGATTGTGTTCCCTCTCAAATCAATTATGTGATCAAGACACGTTTTACTGCTGAACGAGGTTATTTGGTGGAGAGTAAAAGAGGTGGTGGTGGTTATATTCGGATTATTCGTGTAACACTTCATGAAGATATCCACCTTATTGAGCAATTATTGCAAATGATTCAATTAAGTACTTCCCAAACGAAAGCGGAACAAATTATTGTAAGGTTAATGGAAGAGAGTATCATCACAGAAAGAGAAGCAAAATTAATGTTAAGTGTACTAGATCGCTCTGTCCTAATGGTTCATTTACCTCTTCGCGATGAATTACGGTCACGAATGCTGAAGGCGATGTTAACTAGTTTACAGTATAAATAATATCATAAGAACGAATAAAGCAGTATTTAACATTTTTTAGGGAGGTTTTTTTATGCTTTGTCAAGAATGTAATAAAAACCCATCAACAGTTCATTTTACAAAGATAGTTAATGGGAAAAAAGCTGAATTTTATTTATGTGAGTCCTGTATGAAAGAAATGGAAGGTAGTCTCTTTCATCAGCAAGCAACGATATTTTCCATTAACCCTCTGCTAGCCGGACTGTTGAATCAAGAACAATTTTTAGTAGAACAACAACCTGTGTATACAAAGCAAGAAGCATTACAGTGTTCAAAGTGTAATATGACGTATCAGCGCTTTTTAAATGTTGGGAAGTTTGGTTGTGCAGAATGCTATAAAGTTTTTGATAAGCAGCTAACTTCTGTGCTCCGTAGAATTCATAGTGGTAACGAAATACATATAGGGAAAGTTCCTAAACGAACTGGTGAAGCCATTCAGATTCAAAGAGAGATTTATTCTTTAAAAAATAAATTGGAGAAGCAGGTTTTGGCGGAAAAATTTGAAGAGGCAGCTGAAACGAGAGATGCAATTAAATATTTAGAAGAACAACTTCATGATTATTGATAGGTGGTGAAAGATATGTCTTTTAAAAAATTACTTAGTGGATGGATAACGGAAGATGGACCTGAAAGTGACGTTGTCATGAGTACGAGGATACGATTAGCCCGAAATATTGAAAAGTATGTTTTTCCTACATCATTGAGCGGAGAGGAAGCAAGAGAAGTTGTGGATGAGGTGCAGCAATATGCCATAGCAAATACGTCTGAAAAAACTGATGCTTTTGTTCCTGTCATTATGGAGAATTTACAAATGGTGGAAAAACGAGTACTAATGGAAAAACACTTAATCAGTCCATACCTCATTCAAAATTCGCTTTATGGAGCCTGTTTGTTATCAAAAGATGAAACAGTTAGTATTATGATAAATGAAGAGGATCACCTTCGGATTCAAACTTTACAACCGGGGCTTCAACTAAAGGAAGCATTAGAAGTAGCAAATGAAGTAGACGACTGGCTAGAGCAAAATATAAACTATGCTTTTGATGAAAAGAGAGGGTATTTGACTAGTTGCCCTACAAATGTAGGAACAGGACTAAGAGCCTCTGTGATGATGCATTTACCAGGGCTTGCTTTAACGAATCAAATGAATCGCATTTTACCTGCGATGAACCAATTGGGATTTATCGTAAGAGGAATTTACGGTGAGGGAAGTGAGGCTTTGGGGAATATTTTCCAGATCTCCAATCAGATGACATTAGGGAAATCAGAAGATGATATTGTTTTCGACTTACGAGGTGTCATAAAGCAGTTAATTGTTCAAGAGCGTTCCGCAAGGGAGATGTTGGTGAAAAATTCGAAAGTACAGTTGGAAGATAGAATTTGGCGAGCTTTCGGAACTTTGACGAACAGCCGAATTATTAAATCGAAAGAAGCAGCAACATGTTTATCAGATGTTCGTTTGGGGATAGACTTACATTACATCCCTAATATCTCACCCAAGATATTTAATGAGCTAATGGTTTTGATTCAGCCAGGTATGATGCAGCAGTATGTGGGAGCACCACTTAGGGTGGAGGACAGAGATATAAAAAGAGCATCTTTAATTCGAGAAAGATTTCAAAAAGAAAAATTTGGTGTTCAAGGAGGATAACAAATATGATGTTTGGAAGATTTACAGAACGTGCCCAGAAAGTATTGGCTTTATCTCAGGAAGAAGTGATTCGTAGTGGTCATACTATGGTTGGAACAGAGCATATTTTACTAGGTCTTGTACGTGAGGGAGAAGGTATTGCAGCAAAAGCACTAATCGCCCTCGGATTGAGTCTTGAGAAGATTCAAATAGAAGTAGAGGCACTCATTGGACGTGGAACATCTGGAGAGCAGACAATTAATTATACGCCACGAGCGAAAAAAGTCCTTGAGTTGTCAATGGATGAAGCAAGAAAGCTTGGACATTCTTATGTGGGAACAGAGCATATTTTATTAGGTCTTATTAGAGAAGGAGAAGGCGTAGCAGCGAGGGTACTAAACAATCTAGGAGTAAGTTTAAATAAAGCACGCCAGCAAGTGTTGCAGTTACTAGGGAGCAATGAGTCTGCCTCTGGTCACCAAAATAGTGCTGGGACAAATGTAAATACACCGACTCTTGATAGCTTAGCTCGTGATTTAACGGCTGCTGCACGAGAAGGGCGTTTGGATCCAGTGATTGGCAGAAGTAAAGAAATTCAGCGTGTAATTGAAGTATTAAGCCGCCGTACTAAAAATAATCCAGTTTTAATTGGAGAACCTGGTGTTGGGAAAACGGCAATCGCAGAAGGGTTAGCCCAACAAATTATCAACAATGAAGTTCCTGAAACTTTAAGAGATAAGCGTGTCATGACTCTTGATATGGGGACAGTGGTCGCAGGAACAAAGTATCGTGGGGAGTTTGAGGATCGTTTAAAGAAAGTGATGGATGAGATTCGCCAAGTTGGGAATGTGATTTTGTTTATTGACGAGTTACACACCTTAATTGGTGCTGGTGGAGCAGAGGGAGCTATTGATGCCTCTAATATTTTAAAGCCATCTTTGGCTCGCGGTGAAATGCAATGTATTGGAGCAACAACTTTAGATGAATATCGTAAATACATTGAAAAAGATGCCGCTTTAGAGCGTCGCTTTCAACCGATCCAAGTAGATGAACCGAGCGTGGAAGAGTCCATTCAAATTTTAAAAGGACTGCGTGATCGCTATGAGGCCCATCATCGTGTCTCTATTCCTGATGAGTCAATTATTGAAGCGGTAAAGCTAGCAGATCGTTACATTACAGACCGCTATCTGCCAGATAAAGCTATTGATGTGATTGATGAAGCAGGGTCAAAGGTTCGTTTGCGTTCATTTACAACGCCACCGAACTTAAAAGAATTAGAAGTAGAATTAGAAAGAGTACGTAAAGAAAAGGATGCTGCAGTGCAAAGTCAAGAATTTGAAAAGGCGGCATCATTACGAGATACAGAGCAACGTTTGCGCGAGAAGCTTGAAAACACAAAGCGCCAATGGAAAGAAAAGCAAGGGCAAGAAGATAGGGAAGTAACTGTTGATGATATTGCTAGCGTTGTATCGGTATGGTCAGGGGTTCCAGTATCCAAAATTGCCCAAACAGAATCCGAAAAACTGTTGAAATTGGAAGGAATCCTTCACAATCGTGTGATTGGTCAGGAAGAAGCGATTATCGCTGTGGCCAAAGCTGTTCGTCGTGCCAGAGCCGGATTGAAAGATCCAAAGCGTCCAATTGGCTCTTTTATTTTCCTAGGACCAACTGGTGTAGGGAAAACGGAGCTTGCCAGAGCGCTAGCAGAAGCAATATTTGGTGATGAAGAAGCAATGATTCGTATTGATATGTCTGAATATATGGAGAAACATTCAACTTCACGTCTTGTTGGTTCACCGCCTGGGTATGTTGGTTATGACGAAGGTGGTCAATTGACAGAAAAAGTTCGCCGTAAGCCATATTCAGTTATATTGCTGGATGAGATTGAAAAAGCACACCCAGAAGTGTTTAATGTCTTGCTGCAAGTTCTTGAAGATGGACGATTAACAGACTCTAAGGGACGTACAGTAGATTTTCGTAATACAATTGTTATTATGACATCAAATGTTGGGGCAGACACATTGAAGCGGAATAAATTTGTAGGGTTCAATATTCAGGACGATTCCGCTCAATATAAAGATATGAAAGGGAAGGTATTAGGTGAACTAAAAAAAGCATTCCGACCAGAGTTCCTGAATCGTATTGATGAAACAATTGTGTTCCATTCACTAGAGAAAAAGCACTTAACAGAGATTACACAGTTAATGATTAAGCAATTATCAGAGCGCCTAAAAGAACAAGAGATAGAACTGGAAATTACAGAGAAGGCATTGGATAAATTAACTGAAAAGGGTACTGATTTAGAGTATGGTGCCCGCCCGCTTCGTCGCTCTATCCAAAAAAATATTGAAGATCGTCTATCAGAAGAACTATTAAAAGGGACTGTAAAAAAAGGACAGAAGGTTCAATTAGATTTTAAAGATGATGATTTTGTCGTGCAAGAGGTAGAAGAAATAACAGTCAAGTAATAAACCGGCAAGGTTATTGTACCTTTTGTTCCAGTATTCTGTGAGAAATAGGTGTTTTTTATTTATTTCTCACAGAATGCGTACATTTTTTATATGAAATAGTAGTAATATACAGAAATTATCTATACAATAAGGGAGTATAGATTTTCTTAAAATGTCCAGCTCTAGTGCCTAGTCCCTCAGGTCTAATCAAGGTACTTGCGCTTTTCTTATAAAGAAGGGAAGAATAATGGCGAAAATAAAAACAAAATTTATTTGTCAATCATGCGGATATGAATCAGCGAAATGGATGGGAAAGTGTCCAGGCTGTCAACAATGGAATACAATGGTAGAGGAGCTAGAACCTCAAAAGTCATCAAGGCGCCTGACCTTTCAAACAGATGCGACAAAGGAAACATCCAAGCCGATTTCTATTACAGAAGTAGAGATAAAGCAAGAAGAAAGAATGCTGACAAAGTTTAAGGAGTTTAATCGTGTATTAGGCGGAGGAATTGTCAGTGGCTCTTTGATGCTAGTTGGTGGCGACCCGGGAATCGGAAAGTCAACGATTTTGCTGCAAGTGTCCTCTCAATTAGCTGAGGATAATAAACGTGTATTATACATTTCAGGAGAAGAGTCGCCAAAGCAAATCAAACTTCGCGCTGAGCGCCTAGGAGTGACCCACGAGAATTTGTACGTTTTATCGGAAACGGACTTAGAGTATATTACAAAGTACATAGAGGAAATGAACCCAGATGTAGTGATTGTTGACTCTATCCAGACGATTTACTTATCACAAATCACCTCTGCTCCAGGCAGTGTCTCTCAAGTTCGTGAATGTACAGGAGAACTGATGAAACTGGCAAAAACAAAAGGTATTCCCATTTTTATTGTAGGTCATGTTACAAAAGAGGGGTCTATTGCAGGTCCACGTATATTGGAACATATGGTAGATGCTGTTTTGTACTTTGAAGGGGAAAGACACCATACATATCGTATTTTGAGAGCGGTGAAAAACCGTTTTGGCTCTACAAATGAAATTGGTATTTTTGAAATGAAGGAATTAGGATTGGAAGAAGTACTCAATCCATCTGAAATCTTTTTGGAAGAGCGACCGGTAGGTGTAGCAGGGACAACAGTGGTTGCCTCAATGGAGGGAACGAGACCGATTTTAGTCGAGTTGCAGGCATTGGTATCTCCGACTAATTTTGGTAATCCTCGCAGAATGGCAACAGGACTAGACCACAACCGAGTTTCATTACTAATGGCAGTATTGGAAAAACGGGTTGGTTTGTTATTGCAAAACCAAGACGCTTACATTAAGGTAGCTGGTGGAG
Organism: Bacillaceae bacterium; assembly: GCA_027451065.1. Lineage (GTDB taxonomy): Bacteria > Bacillota > Bacilli > Bacillales > Bacillaceae_G > DAIDKD01. Next base: position 6,356 of record DAIDKD010000129.1, read on the forward strand.
TAAAGATTGATGAACCTGCTGTTGATTTGGCTCTTATTCTTAGTATTGCTTCCAGTTTTAAGGATAAAGCAACGTCTCCTACTGATGTGGTAATCGGAGAAGTAGGGTTGACCGGAGAAGTACGCAGAGTATCAAGAATTGAGCAACGTGTGCAAGAAGCTGCGAAACTTGGATTTAAACGTGCCATCATTCCTAATCGAAACCTAGGTGGTTGGACGATTCCAAAAGAAATTCAAGTGATTGGTGTGAGCAATGTTGGCGAGGCGATTCGCTATGCATTAGAAAATTAGAAAAGTGAATTCAAGAAAAGGAAGGAGGGACTGGTGTATCGACCAGGATTTTATGGAGGATTTCCCTAAAAGAACAAAAGGACTTGTAGATTTATTAAAATTAGTAGCACCTGGAACACCAATACGCGAGGGAATTAATAACGTATTGCGGGCCGAAACAGGAGGATTAATTATCCTAGGGTATAATGAGGAGATGAAGGAGATCACAGATGGAGGTTTCCTCATAAATTGTCCATTTTCACCAGCCCATTTATATGAACTGGCAAAGATGGATGGAGCGCTTATTTTAAATGAGAATGGAACAAAAATCGTTCTTGCCAATGCACAACTGATTCCAGACCCAAAGATTCCCTCAGTAGAAACTGGAATGCGTCATCGTACAGCAGAGCGTGTAGCGAAGCAAACTGGTCACCTGGCCATTGCAGTGTCCCAACGTAGAAACATTATTACTCTATATCAAGGAGACCTTCGTTATACACTACGTACCATTAGTGATATTTTAACAAAAGCAAACCAAGCAATTCAGACGTTGGAGAAATATAAAATTGCATGGAATCAAGGAATTACCAATTTAGGTCTCCTTGAATTTGAGGATTCTGTATCGTTATCCGATATCGTATCGGTTCTGCATAATGTGGAAATGGCTTTGCGAAATAAAAATGAACTATTAAATTATATTAATGAGCTAGGATCAGAAGGAAGGTTAATTCAAGTACAGTTAACAGAATTGCTATCTGATTTAGAGGAAGAAGCACAGTTGTTAATAAAAGATTATCACCATGACAAAGACCAGAATCCGCGAGTTGTTCTCAAGAAATTGCAAGAATTATCTAATATTGAATTACTTGAGGATAGTGTCATTCTTAAGCTACTTGGCTATTCTGCCCAAGCAAATATGGAGGAAATCGTTTATCCAAGAGGCTATCGTATTTTGAATAAAATTCCTCGCTTGCCTCTTTTGGTTATTGAAAACCTTATTGAAGCTTTTCAGCATTTTAGTGGGGTGTTGGATGCTTCCTTAGAAGAATTGGATGAAGTTGATGGAATTGGAGAGGTTCGCGCCAAAAAAATTCAACACGGTTTAAAAAGAATTCATGAGAACTTATACGTAAGTAGACACCATTAGTTTTTTTGAAGTGATTACTAAGGAAAAAGAGAAACATGTTATAATGAATGAAAAATCTATACAGGAGGTGGAGTTTATGCTGAAAAGAGCTATCCAATTATCTTTTCTCGTTATTGGAGGAGGGCTGGGCTTACTATTTATACCAATGTTAACAGACAGATTTTCGATAGGTATATCTGATCATCCTTATATTGAAAGTTCTTTAAGTGTAATATTAGGTGCAATTATATTTTATTTGATAACATTTTGGTTGGTTGATCATGTGGTAGATACCATTAAGTATGTGGAGGAAAAGTTAATAACGGCACCGATAACAGATATTTTATTCGGAGCATTTGGACTGACATTTGGACTTATTCTTGCTTATTTTATTTCTCTTCCGATTAGTGCATTAGCTATCGATGTTATTAATACAGTCATCCCATTTTTCATTACCATTTTATTTGGGTATTTAGGATTTCGAATTGGCTTTGGAAAACGTCATGAAATTTTAGGAATGATATCGGCTAATCGTATTGCCAAGAAGAAAGTTGCGGATGCAGAGGATGAAGAAGCAGATGAATCGAAAAGTGCTGTGAAAATTCTTGATACAAGTGTTATTATTGATGGGCGTATTGCAGATATTTGTCAGACGGGATTTATAGAAGGGAAGCTTGTCATTGCGCAATTTGTCTTGGAAGAGTTGCAGCATATTGCTGATTCATCTGATACATTGAAAAGAAATCGCGGGCGAAGAGGCTTGGATATACTAAAACGTATCCAGCAAGATATGCCGACAGATGTGGAAATATACGAAGGCGATTTTGAAGATGTTGCCGAAGTGGACAGTAAGTTAATCAAACTGGCAAAGTTAATGAATGGTATCGTCGTTACTAACG
>DAIDKD010000129.1:8659-8916 GCA_027451065.1 Bacillaceae bacterium
TGTGATTTGCAAGGGGTTCCTGTCTTAAATATTAACGATCTGGCAAATGCAGTAAAGCCAGTTGTTCTACCTGGGGAAGAAATGCGCGTCTTACTTGTAAAAGATGGCAAAGAGCATAACCAGGGACTAGCATATTTAGATGATGGGACGATGATTGTCGTAGAAGATGGCCGTAATTATATTGGCAAAGAAATAGATGTAGTTGTCACAAGTGTTCTGCAAACATCAGCGGGGAGAATGATTTTTGCAAGAGTAAA
>DAIDKD010000130.1 GCA_027451065.1 Bacillaceae bacterium
AGCCTTCTGGTAGTGGAACAACCCATTTCCCAGGCACAGATGCATATTCACTGAAACCACCAAAATGAGAAACTCCTAATTCATAACTAGTAACAATTACTTCATCACCTTCTTTGAACGAAGGATTTTTAGAGGACACAACTGTACCAGCCAAGTCGATTCCAGGAATAAAGGGATAGGATGAAACGATTTTTCCTTCTGGGATACTAGCTAACCCGTCCTTGTAATTGATACTAGAGTATGCTACTTTGATAAGTACCTCTTCTTGAGGCAATGACTCTGTCTCTAATGTTCTTACTTCAGTTGAAAATTTCTCCTCTTGCTTATCGACAACAAACGCTTGAAACGTATTACTCATTCAAAACACCTCTACTTTCTTATGTATGATCTCATTATATCAAAAAAAGAAGGAAGATGGGGTAAATAACATGACAAACCCATGAAAGTATCTAGTGTCGGTTTGGAGTTATGATGAAATTTTTTGAATAGTGGGTGGCTGAAAGATCCTCCGCCTTCGCTCAAATAGGTACACTGAGATGACAGGCCGCAAGCAGCCCAAAGAAAACCACTTTGGTCTCATTGCTGAAAATGTTCAAACTAACTGTAAGTGCTGAAGCACAAACAGTTAGTAATTCAATTTTCGCCTAACCATGTCACTTCAATGTACCGATTTGGCATTTGGCTACGGCTCCAGACTTTCCAACAGATTTCTCCCTCTATTACACTAATTAAACTTCAAACAGTACAGAAAGATATTTTGGGAAATCCAAAGCAAGCATATATCGTTTTTTCTCAAACTTGTATACCTACCTATCTCTAGGAGCTTAAGGATAGCTAATGCTAAGTGGAAATACTTATTTTATGGGTTTATCATGTGAAAGAAGCACCTCTTACGGCAAAAAATCTGGAGGCGGAAGATTTTTCCTCTGTCTATATATAAGTTAGGTTTTGATTTTTTCATGCGTTTATCGTGCCACAAACGCATGAAAGTTTCTAATATTAGCGATAAGTAAGAACAAACAAACCGTTGAAGTCAGCTTCAACGATTTGTCTGTTCTTGCATGTTTCTATCACTCTCATCAAACAAATCATCCAATGAACTTAAAGAGCCGTCTTCTTCAACTTGATGGACATGGATAATGTTATCAGAGACAGTAAGTTCAATGAAGCAATTCCAACAATAGTAATGATTGCTCCCGATTTTCCCAATATCTTTACTATGGCAATTTGGACAATGAAACATGTCATAGTACTCCTTTCTGTCACTGGAGTCATGACATTGGAAAGTCATATCATGCCCCGCGATTCTACTATTCCATGTTATTGCCCAAATTTCATCTTCTTATTCTACATAAAATCATAGGGAGTTAATTTTTCTAATTCTTCCTCAGGAATGAGATGCTGAGGAGTTTCTACAACTTCCATAGTGTGTCTCTCTCCCTTTAGCTTCTCGCATAATGTCGTTTGCCGCTGATTATCCAGTCTGTTAATCCCTTGCTCAAATGCATCATATTCACCACAAATGATCAATGATTGCTTACTTCTTGTAATTCCCGTGTACAATAAATTTCTGCGTAGCATGCGGTAATAACCTTTTACAATCGGCATGATAACAATAGGAAACTCACTTCCTTGGGATTTATGAATGGAACAGCAATACGCCAAGGTAATTTGTCCAAAATCCCCTTTCAAATATAGAACTTCCACATCATCGAACATGACAACGATCATATCTTGCTTTTCAGCATTTTCCCTTGCGTAAAATATGGAAACAATTTCTCCCATATCACCGTTATAAACACTGTCTTCCGGTCGATTCACTAACTGTAAAACTTTGTCTCCAACTCGGTATACCGTTTCACCAAAAAGAATTTCTCTTTTCTTCTCGCCTTTTGGATTAAATACTTCTTGTAATGTTTCATTTAGGACATTAATCCCCGCATTGCCCTTGTGCATGGGAGCGAGAACTTGAATATCCTTGGCGCTGTATCCTTTGTCTTTGGCACGACTACATACTTGCTTGATAATTTCTACAACTTGAGAAGGACTGCATGGGAAAAAGCTTCTATCTTCCTTTTTCTCATAAATATCGGCTGGTAGTTCACCTTTTTTCATACGATGGGCTAATTGAATGATAGTTGACCCTTCTGCTTGGCGATAAATATCAGTAAGCTGAATGACTGGCAATACATGAGAAGTAAGGATATCTTTCAATACTTGCCCCGGTCCAACAGACGGCAGTTGATCTTCATCCCCAACAATAATTACTTGCATATTAGTTGGAAGTGACTTAAAGAGTTGATTTGCAAGCCAAATATCGACCATAGAAAATTCATCAATAATTAATAATTCTCCCCCGATTGGATTTTCATCATCATGTTGGAAATCTCCTTCTCTCGTATATCCTAATAACCTATGTATCGTTGTTGCCGGCAGCCCTGTCGACTCGTTCATCCGCTTAGCAGCCCGCCCAGTTGGAGCTGTTAAGACAATAGGAAAACTCTCACCATCACCATAATCTCTTTCATTTAAAGAATAACCGTTTAAAGAGGCGAATATTTCAACGATTCCTTTGATAACAGTCGTTTTCCCTGTACCAGGCCCTCCTGTCAGAACAAGGAGGTTATTTTCAAGGGCCATTTGAATAGCTTCTTTTTGCTTTTCCGCATATTCTATTTTGTATTTTTCTTCAATTTCACCTAAATGAATCAGGAACTCTGCTTCTGGAAAAGTAGGAATCTCTTGCTCTTCATCCAGTAATTTTCTCACTGAGGTAGCAAAACCTTTTTCTGCAAAATATAAGGAAGGCATGTAAACTTTGTTTTCTTGACAAACCAAAAGATTCTCTTCTTCGAGACAAGTAACTTGTTCAGTAACATCTTCAGGAGTTAGTCCCTCTTGATGATGATTCAAAAGGGGCAACACTTCTTCAATTAGTTGATCCATCGTCAAATATACGTGCCCTTCCTGCAAAGAAAGCTTGTCTACAATATACAAACATCCGGCTCGGATTCTATCAGGATGCTTCCCCGAGATTCCAAAAGCTTTCCCAATATCATCAGCTCTCGTAAAACCAATTCCTTCCACATCAACTATTAATTGATAAGGATTGGATTTAATTCTGTCCATGGTTTCCTCACGGTATGTTTGATATATTTTGATGGCAATGTTTGTACCGATTCCATATTGACTTAAAAAACCAATTACTTGCTCTAACCCTTGATGCTCAACAATGGTTTGGTAGACTTCTTTTCTCTTTTTTGGATTCATTCCTTTTATATCATTTAACACTGCTGGATCATCCATAATCTTTGCGATAGCTTGTTCCCCTAACGCCTCAACAATTCTTTCAGCAAGTTTCTTACCGATTCCTTTAAATAAATCACTAGACAGGTAGTGAACAATTCCACTTTTTGTTTGTGGCATTTCTTTCTTGAAGCGAGTAACCTGATATTGCATTCCGTAGCGCGGATGACTCTTCAGCTTCCCAAAGAAAGTATACTCCTCTTCTTCCTGGATTAAGGGAAAATAACCAGTTACGGCGATTTCTTTATCGTCAAAGGATTCATTGGTTTCTAGCACTCTGATACGGACAACAGAATACAGGTTTTCCTCATTATGAAAAATGTTTGCCAGTATCCGACCTTTTACATATTTTTCTTCTTCCTCAAACAAGTCAATGGTGTGTTGCATGTTCAGCCCTCCTTCCTAATTTATTTGAATGTTCTCCCTCTCATTTATCCCGCATGAACGAGCAGTAGAATCCCAATTGATTCAACTAATTTTCAGTAGGGAATGAAAGAATCTCCCTACTGAAAAAAGTTTCACTTTATTCACCTTCTAACAAATTCAGTGCATTTTCTGCCAACAGATGATTTGGTTGTATTTTCACTGCTTTGTGCAACATTTCCAAAGCTTTTTCCTCTTCATCTAAAACGGCATAACCTACTCCTAAATTATAATAAGCATCTGCATGTTCTTCATCTTTTTCAATTACTTGGTGCATGACTTCCATCGCTTCTTCCACACGTTCTAATTTGGCAAGTGCCAATCCATATTGGAACAATGATTCCACATCATCTTCATTCATTTCTACTGCCCGCTGAAAATATGGCAGAGCCATCAAATCATTTCCGCGATAACTATAGGTTAATCCGATCATAAAATGAATATCACTTACGTCAAACCCATGCTTTAAAGCAAGTTGGAAATTTCTTTCTGCATCATCATATTGCTCCAACTCAAATAAGGCATTTCCTAGCGCATAATATGCCGTCGCAAATGCTTCATTTAATTCAATTGCCTTCTCGTAAAATACAATCGCTTTTTCTGTATTCCCACTTATTTCCAATACATGACCAAAATGTACATATGCAAGTTCATTTTTAGGATTCTTTTCAATCTCATCGTGAAATATTGTTGCTGCTTCCTCTAATTTTCCCTGCTGCAAGTATTCAATGCCTTGTTCCATTGACATCGCAATCCACCTCAATTCGTTACTTTTCTTTCATTTTTTTCATTATAGCATGATATGAATGAAAATGAATAACGGGCTGATGGAAATAGGAAAATCCCCATTTCTATCAGCCCGTAAAATGTCTTCTTAGCCTACATACCAAAGTTTTACGCCATTGAGAAATACTTCATCAATGGTCCCGCCACCAAGGCATTCTTCTCCATCATAAAACACAACGGCTTGCCCTGGAGTAATTGCGCGTATGGGTTCATCACATAGAACACGCACTTTTCCATCAGCTAGGATTTGAACCGTAACTTTGTTATCTTCTTGTCGATAACGGAATTTCGCCGTGCAAGTAAATTCCTGCCCCTTCTCAACATGAGATGTCCATGATATATCAGAAGCCAACACTTCATTTGAGTACAGCAAGTCGTTATGAAAACCTTGCTCTACATAAAGGATATTTCTTTCTAAATTTTTTCCAACAACAAACCAAGGATCTCCGTTCCCACCGATACCAAGTCCGTGACGTTGTCCGATTGTATAGTACATTAATCCTTCATGTTTTCCCTTTTTTTCCCCAGACATTGTCTGCATTTCACCTGGTTGTGCAGGTAAATAATTACTTAAAAACTCCTTAAAGTTACGTTCTCCAATGAAACAAATTCCTGTTGAGTCTTTTTTCTTAGCAGTTGCCAAGCCGGCACGTTCAGCAATTTCACGAATTTCTTGTTTGTTATATCCGCCAATTGGGAACATAATTTTTGCTAATTGCTCCTGACCCAATTGATTTAAGAAATATGTTTGGTCTTTATTGTTATCCACTCCACGCAACATTTTATACTCGCCATCTCGATACTCTACTCGAGCATAATGACCAGTTGCCACGTAGTCTGCACCTAATTTTACAGCATGATCAAGAAACGCTTTGAATTTGATTTCTTTGTTGCACATTACATCTGGATTCGGTGTTCTACCTGCTTTATATTCGTTTAAAAAATAGGTAAATACCTTATCCCAGTACTGCTGTTCAAAGTTTACTGCATAATACGGGATTCCAATTTGATTGCATACGGCAATTACATCATTATAGTCTTCAGTGGCCGTACAAAAACCATTTTCATCTGTATCGTCCCAGTTTTTCATAAAAATACCGATTACATCGTAGCCTTGTTCTTTTAAAAGAAGGGCGGTCACAGATGAGTCTACCCCACCGGACATACCGACTACCACTCTTGTTTCTTGTGGTGTTTTCATTTCTTTCACCTCATTGCTATTGTGTGACCAATCGCTTGACAATGTCTACTGTTTTTTGTGCCGCTAATTCTATTTGTTCCATTGTATTCCCTAACCCAAAGCTAAAACGGACAGAGGAGCGAATTTTATCAGAACCTTCTCCAAACATAGCTACCAAAACATGGGAAGGGCTCACTGAACCTGCTGTACATGCAGAACCGCTCGAAACAGCAATACCGGCCATATCTAAATTCACTAAAAAGGATTCGATATCCACTCCTGCAAATGCGATATTGAGCACATGTGGTAAACATTGTGATGACGGACTGTTCACTGTATAGTAAATGTTTTGTTCATCAAATTTAGATAATAACACTTTTTTATACTGTTCGTAAAGATATTTCTTTTCTTCCCTATCCTGTTGTGCAATGGTAACAGCCTCAGCCAGTCCAATTACTCCGGGAACATTTTCCGTACCTGCACGGCGTTTACGCTCCTGCTCACCACCGAACACCCGTGGTGCCAATTGAACATCTTCCTTCACATATAAAAACCCTATCCCTTTTGGGCCATTTATTTTATGAGAAGAAATAGACAGTAAATCAATCTCCATTTCTTGTACGTCAATATCGACTAGCCCATAGGCCTGGACGGCATCTGTATGGAAATAAGCTTGATGTTGCTTTAGCAGTTGACCAATTTCCCCGATTGACTGGATGGTGCCAACTTCATTATTTCCAAACATAATCGTGACAAGAATCGTTTCTTCTCGTAACGCTGCTTGTACATCTAAGGTAGATACTTTTCCTTCTTCATCAACTGGTAAATAAGTTACTTCAAATCCTTCTTTTTCTAATTGTTGGCAAGTGTGCAGTACGGCATGGTGTTCAATATTTGTTGTGATAATATGATTTCCTTTATGGCGATTACCATATGCAACACCGTATATAGCCAGATTATCACTTTCTGTACCGCCGCTTGTAAAAATAATTTCATTTGGCTTGCCATTGATACTTTGGGCACAAATACGTCGTGCTGTATCTAGGCCTTGGCGTCCTTCTCTTCCAAATGAATGGATGCTTGACGGATTCCCAAATTTCTCTGTCATATACGGAATCATTTTCTCAACAACATCCCTGTGGGTTGGCGATGTTGCTGCATGGTCAAGGTAAATTCTTTCCACTTTTTGTTTCCTTCTTTCCGCTTACGCTTTTCTTTTTTATATATAATAAATGTATCCTTTATTTTCATCTTCGCTATGACTAACTAAGTCGAGTAATGTTGTGCTGTCTAATACATCTTTCACGGCATTGCGGATTCTTAACCAAAGTTCTTTTTGTGCTGGTTCTTCATCTTCTAGAAAATCCACAACACTGATTGGACCTTCTAACGTACGGATGATATCTCCAGCTGTGATTTTTGATGGTTCCTCTGTCAGCATATATCCACCATGAGCCCCTCTTACACTTTTTACTAAACGATTATTTCGAAGGGGACTGACAATCTGCTCCAAGTAATGTTCTGATAAATCATTTTCTTGAGCAATTGATTTTACTGATATTGGTCCTTCTCCATATTTTTTTGCCAATTCAATCATAATGATTAGTCCATATCTACCTTTTGTTGAAATCTTCATTGTTGCACCTCTTCTCAATTCCTTGTTCATTTCGTACTATTATACCATAATTCATATCAGAAAAGCGGGATTTTTACTGTTCATTCATCATTAAAAGACAAAAATACTCCCCTTTGTACTATAATGAATGTAAGGATATCATCACAAAACAAAGATTTTTTTTAATGGATTCTAAAAAAATGAAACAAATAGGAGATTTCTAGTATTTCCTATGTATATATAAGATTGGAGGTAAACTATAGTGAACTTTGAACCATTAGCTTACAGAATGAGACCGACTACTATTGATGAAATAGTTGGGCAAGAACACATCATCGGCAAAAATACATCACTCCATAAAATGATAAAAAATGGTTATGTGCCTTCTATGCTCCTGTATGGTGAGCCTGGGACTGGTAAAACATCTATTGCCCATGCCATTGCAGGAACAACAAATATCACTTTCATTGCATTAAATGCAACAACAGCAGGAAAGAAAGACGTGGAGGCTGTTGTAGAGGAAACGCGGCTGGTAGGGCAAGTTATTTTATTTTTAGATGAGATTCATCGATTTAATAAAGCTCAGCAAGATTATCTCCTACCTCACGTGGAACGAGGGGACATTATTCTTATTGGCGCAACAACAGAGAATCCTTTCCACGATGTAAACCCTGCTATTAGAAGCCGGTGCGGACAAATAAAGCAATTAACACGTTTAACACCTAACAATATCTTGGGATTACTAGAAAGGGCATTAAAAGATGAGAAAAAAGGATTAGGTAAGAAGGCGATTGAAATAACCGAAAATCAGCTAAAAAAAATTGCTTTTGGTGCGAATGGGGATGCCCGAAAGTCTTTAACTCTCCTAGAATCAATTGTGAGTGCTTCGTCTAAAGAAGGTGATACTTATATCGTTGAAGATGGCATCATTGAGGAGATGATAGAAAATATTGGCGTTTATGGCGATAAAAAAGGAAGCAACTTTTATAATCTCCTTTCCAGCTTACAAAAAAGTATTCGAGGAAGTGACGTAGATGCCTCGTTGTACTATTTAGCTCATTTGATTGAGACTGGTGACTTAGTAGCCCTTAATCGTCGATTGCTTGTAATTGCCTTTGAAGACATCGGCCTGGCTAATCCAGCAATGGGAAATCATGTGCTAGCTGCTGTTACAGCCAGTGAGCGTCTTGGATTGCCGGAAGCTCGCATTCCACTTTCCGTTGCAGTCGTTGAGATGTGCCTATCCTCAAAATCAAATTCGGCTTACTCAGCCTTAGATACTGCTATCTCTGCCATTAAAAATGGAAAAGTTGGTCCTATTCCAAAACATCTCCGTGATGCCCATTACTCAGGAGCAAAGACATTAGGGCATGTAGGCTATCAATACCCTCATGATTATCCAATGGGAACATTCGGCGGTTGGGTAAAGCAAGAGTATCTTCCAGAGGAATTGAGAGGGACACAATACTATTTTCCCATTGAAGCAGGCGAAGAAAAGCGATTAGCGGGAATCTATCGGAAATTGAGAGAGTTTAATGAAAAATAAGCAAAAAATAAAACACCACTGGGCTATTCAGTGGTGTTCTTC
>DAIDKD010000131.1 GCA_027451065.1 Bacillaceae bacterium
ATATACAATATAACTACTTTTAACAAGTAGATATGAGGAGAAAAAGGTTAATAATCCTTAACAGTTCTCGCCCTCCCCTCGCAATGGCATGCGCTACTTGTGACAATACTTATTTTCAGGTTGTGAGAAAAAGAATAATGTTTTATACTTTGTTATTAAGAAGTATAAGTTTGTTCAGATTCAGCGCCTAGCCTCTACGCGTCAAAGGGCTGGAGGTCATCCCCTTGTGAGATAACCTTCCCACCGTAAAGGCAAAAAGAGCCTTTATAGGTGTGCACTGAACACAGCATAAGTGCAACATCAGCTCTGTCTGAAGCCAATCGCTGTGTTTTCTTTAAAGAACATTTGCCGGTTGAGGCTGTTCAAGGCGCTTGTGCTTTTCTTATACTAGTGGCAATCACAAAGGACTTGAGATAGAAGGTGACGAAAAAATGACGAAAAACATTTTATTAGTTGAAGATGAAGAAAAGTTGCGGGAAATATTAAAAGAATATTTTCTAAAAGAAGAATTTCGTGTATTCGATGCTCCTGACGGGAAAAAGGCAATCGAAATTTTTCAAGAAGAAGAGATTGATTTAGTGATTTTGGACATTATGCTTCCAGAGTTGGATGGCTGGTCAGTTTGTCGAAGAATTCGTAAAAACTCAGATGTTCCGATTATTATGTTGACTGCTAGAAGTGATGACGATGATAAGTTGCTAGGCTATGAATTAGGGGCCGATGAGTATGTGACGAAACCGTACAGCCCGAAAGTTCTAGTAGCAAGAGCGAAGGCAATGCTACGGAGAGTAGAAGGGTCTATCGGTAAAGAAGAGGGAATGTTTTCTCTGTCAGGCATTCATGTTGATATTCTTGGAAGAAAGGTATTTATTGATGATGAAGAGATTATTTTGACCCATAAGGAATTTGAATTATTGCTGTATTTAATGGAGCATAAAGCTGTTGTTTTATCAAGAGAAACTTTGTTGAATCAAGTATGGGGATATGATTATTTCGGAGATGATCGAACTGTCGATACTCATATTAAGAAATTACGCCGTAAATTAGGGGACAAAGCAGTGCATATTCGTACTGTCATTCGTTCCGGCTATAAATTTGAGGAATAGCTGATGTTGAAAAAAAGCATCATTTGGCGATTCTTTATTACAATTGTATTAATGTTGACATTTTTTCTAGCAATAGGATTCGTTGGGCAAACCTTTTTCTTTGAAGAGTTTTATACTCGAAGTAAAGTGGCAAATATGAAGCATGAGTTAGAGAGTTTTGCCCAATCTTATCAAAAAGGGGATTGGGATGAAACTACATTAAGAAATAACATAGCAACATTTTTTCAAAATACAAATTCTCAGATGGTCATTCTCGATAGTGCAGGAATGCTGCATATTTACGGAGATGAATATCAGCTAGTTGTAGAGGTAGAGGGAGAAGAAATTACAGTCCCTCTTACGAATATCGTATATGGCGGACAAGCCGAAACAATTGAGGAATTACATCTTGCAGAAGGTATGAATATTTATTTAGAAGGTGAATTGAACAACGGTGTTTTAACTCCTACCCTCATTCAAACTGGAGACGGTGTATTAGTAGTAAATCAAGGAAGTGTTGCGAGTAGGGTATCTATTACCGGAACTATCGTTGACGTCACACTTCCTGATGATTTGAGCTTATCTATCACAACCCAAGTAATGAACTTTACGAGAGCTATTCTCCAATGGTGGTCCGGGGCAGATATATCAGAGTTGTCTGAAAGTGTGATGGTGGAAGAATACATAGACTCGACAACTGGACTATCTAATAAATTATTCATCCGCCCAATTATGCATGATGGCAATATCGAGGCAATCATCTTTACGATGGTATCGTTGCAACCAATTGGGGAAGCGGTGGAAGTAGTTCGAAACTTTTATCTATATATCATCGGTATTTTATTGCTCATCTCTGCCCTTTTCGCTTTTTCTTTGTCAAAGTATTTGGCTTATAGCTTTCAGAAAATTAATAGAGTTACAAAAAAAATGGCAGAACTGGATTTTTCGGAAACGATTGTGGTCACATCACAAGATGAAATCGGCAGCTTATCTTGTAATATTAATTTGTTGTCGAAAAACTTGAAAGAAACCATTGAGGAATTACAGGTCGCCAATGAAAAGCTGCAAGAGGATATTGAAAAAGAAAGAAAGTTGGAAAATACGAGAAAAGAATTTATCTCCGGGGTATCGCATGAATTAAAAACTCCGCTAAGCATCATCAAAAGTTATGGAGAGGCAATTAAAGATGGCATCACCAAAGAAAATACTGACTACTATGTAGATGTGATGTTGCAAGAAGCTGAAAAAATGGACATACTCGTAGTGGATATGTTGGAGTTGGCCAAACTGGAATCTGGGACATATACGGTAAGAAAAGAAGCATTTTCAATTATTGATTTAATAGATGATGTCAACTATAAGTTAATGTTCAAGTTGCAGGACAAAGACATGGACATTGATGTGGAGACAGAAGACGACTACTCTGTACTTGGTGATCGAAGCCGAATTGAGCAAGTGGTGACTAATTTTGTTACCAATGCTATAAGATATGGAACAGAAAGCTCAACAATTATCATTCGCTTGCAAAAAGATGAACAACAACTGAGGATATCTGTGGAAAATAAAGGAGAGCCGATTTCCCAAGATAAATCAGAGAAAATTTGGGACCGTTTCTATCGTGTGGATTCAGCCCGAACTCGCAGTGCGGGAGGGACTGGCCTGGGCCTGTCCATTGTAAAAAATATTTTGCAACTGCACAAAGTAGAATTTGGTGTAGAAAATATTGAAGATGGTGTTGCTTTTTACTTCTATTTGCCTCTGGAGGTGGAAGGTGAAGTAGAAGAAAATGAGAATCCGTCCATTGACAAAAACCTATAAACTATGGAATAGTAATAGAAGGGTGTGAGATAAGGTTGAATTTTGACCGGTTCTCACACCTTTGATTATAAGAATAAGTTTGTTTAGCTCTAGCGCCTAGACCCTCGTGTCAAAAGGCTGAAAGTCATTCCCTTGTGAGATAACCTTCCCAATGCAAAGTCAAAAAGCGACTTTGATTGGAAAGAACATTTGCCAGTCGGGTCTGAACAAGGCGCTTGCGCTTTTCTTAGAAGTTTTGGAAGAAACTTTTGCTTTTGGAGAGAATGTCCAGTAAAATTTGTAAGTAGAGAATGATTGTTAGTAAAATAAAGGAGAAATCACAACGATGGAAATACAAGAAGTTTCATTGCCTTATGCCAATAGTTTCGTACAGCAATATATATCCGATAAATTGGATGTAAAAAAATATTTCGATTATCATATCTATGAAGAACAGTACCTAACTGAACGCTTGAAAGAAGTGCAGACTCGTCAATACCCGCGGAGAGAGCTAAGCGATTATTTAATGACTTTCCTACAAAAATTCAATCCTAGCGAAAAGACAACGGAAAACATTCTCGCTTTAGGAAAAGAGGATACATATGTTGTTGTTGGCGGTCAGCAAGCGGGATTATTAACAGGTCCTTTGTATACAATACATAAAATCATTTCGATTGTTCAACTAGCAAAAAAATACGAAGAACAGCTAGGTGTAAAAGTAATCCCTTTATTTTGGGTTGCTGGTGAAGACCATGATATTGAAGAAGTGAATAATGTCCATATCTTAAAAAATGGTCGTATCAAAAAGCAGAAACTGTATAGTGGTGGAGAGAAATCTACTGCCACAGAAACATTACTTGACCATGAGCAATGTAGAAAATGGCTGGAAGATGTTCTGAGAAGCTATGGAGAGACCGAACATACAAAGCAATTGCGCAGTTTTCTTGAGGATGCACTACAGCAATCTCGTACATATGTAGATTTTTTTATTCATATTATTTTTCATTTATTTAAAGATACCGGTTTAGTAGTATTGGATTCTGGAGATGAGGGGCTTAGAAAAATAGAGTCGCCTTATTTCTATCAAATGGTGAAAAATCACGAAAGTATCATGGGTGGATTAGTCAGCCAACAAGCCTTATTAAAAGAAGATGGTTTTACCCCGCAAATTCACGTGAAGGAGCGTTGTGCACATCTATTTTATCATGAAGACGGCGAGAGACTATTGTTGGAGAAAGGAAATAGCAATTACTTTGTGACGAAAGATGGGAAGCGTACCATTGCGTATGAAGAGTTGTTGCGAATAGCAGAGGAGTCGCCAGAGAAGTTAAGTAACAATGTTGTGACGAGACCAGTTATGCAGGAATATTTACTGCCTAATCTAGCTTTCGTTGCCGGACCAGGTGAACTGGCCTATTGGGGAGAGTTGAAAGAGGTATTTAGGGCGAACGGAATGTGTATGCCGCCAGTACTCCCACGACAGATGCTCACAATTTTAGAGCGACATATTGCCCAGGACATGGTAGATATCCATTTAGGGAATGAAGATGTGTTAACAGGCTCTATGCAAGCCTATGAAGAAGGTTGGCTATTGGGAC
Organism: Bacillaceae bacterium; assembly: GCA_027451065.1. Taxonomy (GTDB): domain Bacteria; phylum Bacillota; class Bacilli; order Bacillales; family Bacillaceae_G; genus DAIDKD01. The sequence goes on from DAIDKD010000131.1 coordinate 4,481, forward strand.
AAGTGGAAGTTCCGGTTACAGAAGAATTTTCAAAGGCACAGAAGGAAATGAAGGAGATTCATAAGGGATTAAGAAATATCGTAACAAAAGTAGATAGTAATTTGCTTGAATTATCAATAAAGAACGAAGCGAAGATATTAGAACAACTGTCCTTTTTGGAGAAAAAAGTAGAAGGTGCGATAAGAGAACACAATCGTACCGACTTAGAAAAATTTTCTCGCATCGAACACTCTATCCGCCCACTAGGAGGATACCAAGAACGTATCTGGAATATCTGTTATTACTTGAATAAATATGGACTAGACTTCGTTACTGAACTTAATCAGATTCTATTCCCTTGGGATATGAAACATAAAATTGTTATCATCTAGCTAGGTTTTCATAATTTCTGATTTGTTGGTTCTGAAAGGACCAACAAATCAGAAATTATTTGCAAAGTAAATAGAAATATTTTGCTGTTTATGATAAAGTATAAGAAAATAGAAAAAAATTAAAAATCGCTATTTTTCACTAAGAAGAGTCAAAGTAGGTGCAAGTATGTTTAACCATGTAACAGTATTGTTAAAAGAAGCCGTAGAGGGATTGAATCTGAAACCAAATGGAATATATGTTGATTGTACATTGGGTGGTGCAGGTCACAGTTCATATTTATTATCACAACTTTCAAAAGAAGGTCGACTTATCGCTTTTGATCAAGATGATGTGGCGATTGAAAATGCGAAAGAAGTGTTATCATCCTATGAAGGTCAATATACAATCATAAAAAGTAACTTCCGTTTTTTAAAAGAAAAACTGTTAGAGGTAGGAATTACTGAAGTGGATGGAGTATTATTTGATTTAGGGGTTTCTTCACCACAGTTGGATACACCAGAAAGAGGTTTTAGCTATCATCATGACGCCCCTTTGGATATGCGTATGGATCAAACAGCATCATTGACTGCTTATGATGTGGTGAATCATTGGTCTTATGAGCAACTGGTCCGGATTTTCTTTCAATATGGGGAAGAAAAGTTTTCCAAACAAATTGCCAGAAAAATTGAGGCACGTAGAGAAGAACGACCAATTGAGACAACTGGGGAACTTGTGGAAATTGTGAAAGAAGGAATACCAGCTGCTGCAAGAAGAAGTGGTGGGCATCCAGCAAAACGTATTTTCCAAGCGATACGCATTGCAGTGAACGATGAACTGCAAGCATTTGAAGAGGCAGTTGAAGGGGCAATTGAAGTAACGAAAAAAGGTGGACGTGTAAGTGTGATTACATTCCATTCACTAGAAGACAGAATATGCAAAAACATATTTAAAAAGCATAGCAAAGGACCAGATTTACCACCAGGTCTCCCGATTATTCCTGAAGAGTACAAGCCTACCTTAAAGTTAATCACACGCAAACCAATTCTTCCAAGTGAAGAAGAGCTAGTGGAGAATAATCGTGCCAGATCGTCCAAATTACGAATCGCAGAGAAACAATGAAGCATCGAAAAGCGTAAGTGGCTTGTCCAGACCTGACTGGCAAATGTTATTTCAAATCAAAGGCGGTTTTTGTCTTTGTATTAGAAATGTTATTTGACAAAAAGGTCTAGCCGCTGGAGTTAGATAGCATCGAAAAGCGCAAGCGAAAATAAGGGTTTATTTATTAGAAAGGGGATGAGGAAATGAGTAATTTAGCTGAAAAATTACATCATCAACATGAGGTAAAACAATCGGTTCAACCGCAACCGTCTATTAGACCGGTTACAAAAAAAGCGAGATTATCATTAGGGGAAAAAGTTTTATGGAGTTTATTTGGGGTATTTATTTTTGCTAGTTCGATTTCGTTGATTTCTACAAAAGTTGAGCTGTATCAGGTGAACAGTGATAATGCTGAATTAAGCAGTGAGGTGGAATCACTGCAGAGAACAACGTCTGAGTTGCAAGTGGAAGTTGATTCTTTAAGCACATATGAGCGCATTGCAGAAATAGCAAGGGAGAACGGACTAACAATTAACGAAGAGAATGTGCAATCATTAAATGAATAGTATGAGAGTGTGAGTAGAATGAGAAAAAAGAATCTCAATATAAATAAGGGAGCAAGTGCTTTGCATATTCTTTTCGCACTGCTCTTTTTTGTTATGATAGGAAGATTTTTGTACATACAAGTAGGCGGAGTCGTTGCCGGAGTAAACATCAGAGAATTTACTAGTGATTGGTTCCAACGTTCGAATGTGTTAGAAGGAAAACGAGGTACTATATTTGATGCTGATGGAAATCAATTAGCAACCCAGACCATTTCCTATACACTGATTGCCGTATTATCTGAAGGTTCAGGACCATTCGTAGAAGATCCTCAGATGACTGCTGAAAGTCTGGCACCTCTTATTGGAATGTCAGAGGAGGCAATACTGGAGCGACTACAAAGTGATAGATTTCAAGTAGAGTTCGGAGCTAATGGAAGAGACTTATCCTACAGCCAAATGATAGAAATTCAAGAGCTGGGATTACCGGGAATTATTTTTCAAACTTCCACTTCTAGAGCGTATCCATTCGGAGTATTTGCTTCATATGTGTTAGGTTACACTACGACAGATGATAAAGGAAATATTGTCGGTGAGATGGGGCTAGAGAGGACTTTGAATGACAAGTTAGCTAGTGAGGACGGCAGCGTTATGTTCGAGACGGATAGACAAAGGAGAATTATCCCTGGTAGAGTGCAGGAAATTATCGAACCGGTAGATGGAAATGATGTGTATTTAACGCTGGACGCCAATATTCAAGGGTTCGTTGAAGCGGCTTTACGGAATGCTGAAGAAATGTATAATCCAGCAGAGATGACTGTTATTGCTATGGAGGCGAAGACAGGAAGGATTTTAGCAATGGGCACCAGTCCTTCTTTTGATCCGAATCTGCGCGATATGACAAACTTTACCAACATCGCAGTGGAGAGCAGCTTCGAACCAGGTTCAACCATGAAAATTTTCACGTGGGCTGCTGCTATTGACGCTGGTGTGTATGATGGAAGTGCTTATTTTCAATCTGGGAGCTTCTATGCAGTCCCAGGTGATATCCTGATTCGTGACCATAATCGAGTAGGATGGGGGAGTATTACGTTTGATGAAGGTTTTTGGCGTTCATCTAACGTTGCAGCATCAATCGTCGGAACGAATTTATTAGCACCAGAGGAGACATTGGAGTATTTTAATGCTTTTGGACTATTTGACCAAACGGGAATAGATTTACCTAATGAAGCACATGGAAGAACGAATTTTGAGTTTCCTCGTGATCGTGCTGTAACTATGTTAGGTCAAGGTTCAACAACGACTGCTATTGCCATGGTTCAAGGGATGAGTGCTATTGCAAATGACGGAGAAATGATGAGACCGTTTGTGGTGGACAGAGTCGTGAATCCCGTGACAGGTGAAGTAATTAAGCAAAACGAACCGACAGTTGTTGGAACACCTATCAGTAAAGAAACTGCCGTGCAAATGCGTGATTTATTAGAAGGTGTTGTTCAGGAACCAATGGGAACTGGTCGTGTCTATGAAATCGAAGGGTTCGACGTAATTGGAAAAACAGGAACGGCGCAAATTTTAAACGAAGATGGAACTGGATTTATGACAGGACACGGAAACAACTTATTTTCTTTCTTAGGAATGGCTCCTAAAAACAATCCAGAGATTATTTTGTATGTATCGGTGAAGCGACCTAATTTAACTTTAGATCAAGCTGGAAATCAACCTGTATCGGAAATTTTCAATTATGTAATGGAAAATAGCCTACAGTATCTAAATATTAGTAGAAATACTACTGAGAGAACAACGGAGGAACTAGCTGACGAAAATAGTGTGGCAGTTGAGGATTATACAAATACACGTACAGAAGCAGCAGAACAGGAGTTGGAGTCAAAAGGATTACAAGGAGTAATCATCGGTGATGGAGAGAATATTGTTGCACAGCTACCAGAAGTGGACAATTCTGTTGTGAGAGGCAGTAGGGTATTCCTATTAACTGATGGTAGCCGAACTATGTTAGATATAGAGGGATGGTCTATCAACGATGTAATGAGATTGGCTGAATTGTTGGAAATCTATGTGGAGATAGAGGGCAGTGGCTTTGTTACATCACAAAGTATAGAACCAGGAGCAACAGTCCAAGTAGGGTCAACCTTGAAGATTGTATGCGAACGGGCTGAGTGAAGGGGGAAACCCCTTCGCTCAGCCCGCCGAAATATACAACCATGATAGATTGTGGTAGAATCGAAGTTTTGTTTGCTTGTATATTTCGGAGAATAAAAGCTGTTCTTTTTTTGTTAAATGGAGCAAGGAGCTTGTTTTCTTTTGTTCTACCCATGTAGATACAAGCATATATATTTGAACGAGTTCGCAGGACGCAGTTAGAGG
>DAIDKD010000132.1 GCA_027451065.1 Bacillaceae bacterium
AGGAAACTCTATGAGTGACTTATTCGCTGATCGTACTCCTCCCCATAATCTAGAGGCAGAGCAAGCAGTAATCGGAGCTATATTTCTTGAAGCAGAAGCCTTCACAACTGCTTCGGAAATATTAATACCGGAAGACTTCTATCGTTCTGCCCATCAGAAAATTTTTCAAGTGATGTTATCTCTTTCTGATAAAGGAGAACCTGTTGATTTAATCACAGTGATTACAGCTCTTTCTGATGCAGGTACGCTAGAAGAAGTAGGAGGAGTTTCTTACTTAAATGATTTGGCCAATGCCGTTCCAACGGCTGCCAATATTGAATACTATGCGAAAATCATTGAGGAAAAATCGATTTTACGCCGGTTGATTCGTACAGCCACAGCAATTGTAACGGATGGATATGCTCGTGAAGATGAAGTAGAAGCACTGTTAAGTGAAGCTGAGAAAAAAATATTGGAGGTTGCCAATCGAAAAAACTCAAGTGCTTTCCAAAATATTAAAGATGTTTTGATTCAAACCTATGAGAAAATTGAGTTGGTTCACCAACAAAAAGGACAAGTGACCGGTATTCCAACGGGCTTTACAGAGCTTGATAGAATGACTGCAGGATTTCAACGGAACGATTTAATAATTGTTGGAGCTCGTCCATCAGTGGGAAAAACAGCATTCGCCTTAAATATTGCCCAAAGTGTTGGTGTGAACACAGATGAGAACGTAGCAATTTTCAGCTTGGAAATGGGAGCAGATCAACTGGTGATGCGTATGCTGTGCGCGGAAGGGAATATCAATGCTCAAAACTTGCGAACGGGTTCCCTTACACCTGATGAATGGAATAAGCTAACAATGGCTATGGGAAGTTTATCTAACTCGGGTATATATATTGATGACACACCCGGAATTCGTATTAATGATATTCGGGCAAAATGTCGCCGTTTAAAGCAGGACAAAGGTTTAGGAATGATTTTGATAGATTATTTACAGCTGATTCGCGGTAGTGGTGGAAACAGCGGTGAGAGCAGACAGCAGGAAGTATCAGAAATTTCCCGTATGCTCAAAGCTTTGGCTCGTGAATTAGAAGTACCGGTAATTGCTTTATCACAGTTGTCACGTGGTGTAGAGCAGCGTCAAGATAAACGACCAATGATGTCGGATATTCGTGAGTCAGGAAGTATTGAACAAGATGCAGATATCGTTGCTTTCCTATATCGTGACGACTATTATGACAAAGAAAGTGAAAGCAAAGATATCATTGAGATTATCATTGCAAAGCAACGTAACGGTCCTGTAGGGACTGTAGAATTAGCGTTCGTGAAGGAATTTAATAAATTTGTTGATTTAGAAAGACGATATGATGAACAGAATATGCCACCGGGCGCGTAGGGAAGAGTCAAAAAATGGCTCATCCATGACAAACGCATGAAAAAAATCAAAATCAAACTATATAGTGAGGAAAAATCTTCCGGACCCACCAAATTCACCTATTAAGGCAACAGGTCGCAAGGTAAAACGAGATAAAGCGTTTCGGTTTCAACGCTAAAAATCCTCAAACTCCCAGTAAGTGCTTAAAATTCGAAGGCACAAACTGGGAGCAATTCATTTTTTTAATAAAGGCGAACGAGGAAGTTTTTCTGTAAAAAAATATTCGTATAATTGACTTTTTATACTGGTTTGATATACTTGAATTGTTTGGTTTTTAAGTAAATTAAAAAAACGTTAGATAGATAAATTTTGAGGAGCTGAAAAGTTATGACTTCAGTAGTAGTTGTAGGAACGCAATGGGGAGACGAAGGAAAAGGAAAGATTACCGATTTTCTAGCGAAGCAAGCACAAGTAGTTGCTCGTTATGCTGGCGGGAATAATGCAGGGCACACAATTATTTTTGATGGACAGAAGTATAAGCTTCACTTAATTCCTTCTGGGATTTTCTTTGCCGATAAAATAAATGTTGTTGGAAACGGTGTGGTTATTGACCCAAAAGCAATGGTGGAAGAAATTGCTTATCTACACAGTCATGGAGTAAGCACAGATAACTTACGAATCAGTAACAGAGCTCATGTTATTTTGCCATATCATTTATTGCAAGATGAGTTAGAGGAAGCAAGTAAAGGTGATAATAAAATCGGTACAACAAAGCGTGGAATTGGACCAGCTTACATGGACAAGGCAGCGCGTATCGGTATCCGCATTGCTGACTTATTAGATAGAGAAACATTTAGTCATAAATTAGCAGAAAACTTGCAGTTAAAAAATCGCTTATTTGAAAAAATGTATGATGCAGAAGGATTTGGCTTTGAGGAAATTTTTAATGAGTATTATGAATATGGTCAACAAATTAAACAATATGTATGTGATACATCCGTTGTGTTAAATGATGCTATTGATGCAGGAAAAAATGTACTATTTGAAGGTGCTCAAGGGGTTATGCTAGACATTGACCACGGAACGTACCCATTTGTTACATCTTCTAATCCAAGTGCTGGAGGAGTAGCTGTAGGAGTGGGGGTTGGTCCTTCTAAAATTCATCATGTAGTTGGCGTATGTAAAGCATACACTTCTCGTGTTGGCGATGGTCCATTCCCGACAGAATTATTTGATGAAGTTGGTCACCAAATCCGTGAAGTAGGAAAAGAATATGGAACAACAACAGGACGTCCTCGCCGTATTGGCTGGTTCGATGCTGTAGTAGTTCGCCATGCAGTTCGTGTAAGTGGTTTAACAGACCTAAGCTTAAACTCTATTGACGTATTAAGTGGTTTGGACACAGTAAAGATTTGTACTGCCTATGAATTAAATGGAGAAATCATCAATGAATGTCCGGCAAACCTATCTTTAATGGCACAATGCAAACCGATATACGAGGAGCTTCCAGGTTGGTCAGAAGATATTACAGGATGCCGTACACTAGAAGAACTTCCTGAAAATGCACGTAACTATGTGAAACGTGTTTCTGAAGTGATTGGTACACCGATTACAACATTCTCCGTAGGTCCAGACCGTGACCAGACGAATGTATTGTATAATGTGTATGAGAAATAAATGACGCATGAAAAGTGAATGTTATCGATAGATACAGCTAAGATAAAAACCTAGTCTTTGTTCGACTAGGTTTTTTGGTGCAGCAATGGACACCAATTCCCTAAACCTCGAAGCAATTTTTCTCCTCTTATGTTACAATGATAATGAAAACGCTATACGAACAGTGGGGCAAGGAGGGTTAAAATGAAAAATAAATTTGAAGCAGTTATTTTTGACTTAGACGGTGTAATAACCGATACAGCTGAATATCATTACTTAGCATGGAAACAATTGAGTGAAGAGTTAGGAATCCCTCTTGATCGTGAATTTAATGAAAAATTAAAGGGAATCAGCCGGATGGAGTCGCTAGAAATTATTTTAGCACATGGAGATCGACAAAATGATTTTACACAGCAAGAAAAAGAAGAACTTGCAACGAAGAAGAATGCTTATTATGTGGAATTGATTAAGCAGATTACTCCCGATGATTTATTGCCAGGTATACTAGCATTTTTAAAGGAATTAAAAGAAGCACAGATAAAGATTGCCATGGCTTCTATGTCTAAAAATGCATTTACGGTGACTAACTCTCTAGGTGTAATGGAATATTTTGACCATATTGTTGATGCGGCAACAGTAGCAAAGTCTAAGCCAGACCCGGAAGTATTCTTGAAAGCAGCAGAGGCTATCAGTGTATCTCCAGAAAACTGTATCGGTATAGAAGACGCAGCAGCAGGTGTAACAGCCATTCACGATGCAGGCATGTACTCTATCGGAATAGGTGACGAAAAAACCCTAGGCCATGCAAATACCGTGCTACAGTCAACAGAACAACTTGATTTAAAAACAATCACACAACTCTACCAAACTAGTAAGTAACTTCCCTACATTGTATGCAGTTGACTCAATCTGTCTGAAATGGGGTGTTTTCCCCTATTTCAGGCAGATTGATCCAGCCCGTACGTTTTACAAATTCTTCATATTCTTTTATAATATAGTTTGGTGAAACATGTCGAATTATATTCTTCAAATAATGGTCAGAAGATAATTTTTACAGACGAAAGGAAGAATAGAATGAACAAAAAGATTCTAGTGGTAGATGATGAAAAACCAATTGCAGATATTTTGAAATTTAACTTGGAGAAAGAAGGATTTGATGTTGTCTGTGCCTATGACGGGCAGGAAGCAGTTGATAAAGTTGGAGAAATAGATCCGGACTTAATTCTCCTTGATATTATGCTGCCGATAAAAGATGGTTTAGAAGTAACGAGGGAAATTCGGAAACAATTTGATACACCTATTATTATGCTTACAGCGAAAGACTCAGAAATTGATAAAGTGTTAGGATTGGAAATGGGAGCAGATGACTATGTAACGAAACCGTTCAGCACAAGAGAATTACTGGCACGTGTAAAGGCAAATTTGCGTCGACAACAAGGTGCACCAACAGAAAAGGAAGAGAGCAATGAAGTAGTAGTGGGTACCCTTACCATCAATCCTAATTCCTATACAGTAACAAAGCAGGAACAGGCGATTGAATTAACACAACGGGAATTTGAATTACTACATTATTTAGCAAAAAATATTGGTCAAGTCATTACGAGAGAGCATCTGTTGCAAACTGTATGGGGATATGATTATTTCGGTGATGTTCGTACTGTGGATGTGACAATTCGTCGTCTCCGTGAAAAAATAGAAGATAATCCAAGTCACCCATTATTCATTATGACAAGACGTGGTGTCGGCTATTATCTTCGGGACCCGGAGCAAGAGCAATAATTATGACGAAAGTACGTTTTTTTCAATCAATTCAATTTAAGTTTGTTATTACCTATACTTTACTGATTGTGATTGCGATGCAGATGATGGGAGTATATTTTGTCGGACGATTAGAAAGCAGACTAACTGAAAATTTTTCAAGCTCTTTGCTCGATAAAACAAGTTTGCTTTTCTATAATATTGGACAAGAATTTGCGAAAGACAGAGAAAGAGATGATATACCATTAGAGGAAAGTATTCTTATGTTGTTAAGTGATTTTAGCAGCGAGGATTTACAGGAAGTGCAGGTAATTGACCAGAATAGTATTATTATCGCAACATCTGATGAATCTAATATAAATGTTATCGGAAAACGAACCTCTGATATTGAAGTAACACGTGCCCTAGGCACTGGAACACCACAAAGTAAAATTGTTCTAGATCCTAAGAGTGGCCACCGTATCTTGGTGCTGACAGTACCAATTAGGGGAGAGGATCAAAGTATACATGGTGTTTTTTACATTTCGGCATCCATGGAAGCAATGTACGACCAAATGAGAGAAATCAATCTTATCTTTGCGACAGGTGCTGTGATTGCCATTGGTGTTACTTTTGCACTAGGAGCTCTCTTGGCGAAAACCATTACTAAACCGATATGGGAAATGCGTAAACAAGCACTGGAAATGGCAAAAGGGAACTTTTCAAGAAAAGTAAAAGTATATGGAAATGATGAAATAGGTCAGCTTTCAGAAGCTTTTAATAACCTTTCTAGAAAATTACAGAGAGCTAACGCATCAACAGAAGGAGAACGTAGAAAATTAGCTTCTGTCCTAACCCATATGACCGACGGAGTGATTGCTACTAATCGGCAAGGGAAGATTATTTTGCTAAATGATCCTGCAGAAGAAATGCTAAATGATCCTGCAGAAGAAATGCTAAATGTTTCACATGAAACAGTGTTAAATGAGAATTTATTAAGTATATTAGGAATAGAAGACATATACACATTAGAAGATTTATTTGATGAACCAGATGATGTACTGCTAGATTTTAGTACAAGAAACAAACCGTATATTTTAAGAGCGAGTTTTTCTGTTATTCAAAAAGATACAGGGAAAATCAATGGTCTGATTGTTGTGCTGTATGATGTAACAGAGCAAGAAAAAATTGAGCAAGACCGAAGAGAATTTGTGGCCAATGTGTCACATGAGCTAAGAACGCCATTAACAACGATGAGCAGTTATTTGGAAGCATTAAATGAAGGAGCTTGGAAGGATGAAAATTTGGCTCCTACTTTCTTAGCTGTAACCAAAGATGAAACAGAGCGGATGATTCGTTTGGTCAATGATCTGTTGCAATTATCGAAAATGGACTCCGATGATTACCAGTTAAATAGAGAACTGGTGAATTTTACAGACATGCTTAGTAAAATTATAGATCGCTTTGAAATGGCAAAAGAGCAAAATGTTCATTTCAGCCGCAAATTTTCTAAGAAGTCACGATTTGTTGATATAGATTCAGATAAAATCACCCAAGTGCTATACAATATTATTTCCAATGCAATGAAATATTCCCCAGAGGGTGGAACCATTACGTATCGCTTAAAAGAACGTGGCGATTGGTTGGAAGTAAGCATTAGCGACCAAGGGATGGGGATTCCGAAAGAAAATATTGGGAAAATATTTGATCGTTTCTATCGAGTAGATGGAGCACGGACACGGAAATTAGGTGGAACAGGTCTTGGTTTGGCAATTGCCCAGGAAATAATCAAAGCACATGGTGGAAGAATCTGGGCGGCAAGTGAAGCAGGTAAAGGAACAACAATTTATTTCACCTTACCATTAGATAGTGAACAAGAGGATGAATGGTCATGAACAGAGAAAATTTTAAAACAATCCTATTATTTAATTTGGTTATGATTAGTGTGTTTCTATCGTACAATTTATGGACATACCAAGCTAATTTTTCATTGCCAGAAGCATCCACTTCGCTGGAAAATGTCGCCCTAGCTAATCAGCGTTCTGTGACGGATGTTGTTCAGCCATCTCATATTGTGTACCACACAGGTAATAGTCACTATATCAGTGAACAAGCAGCAGATGTTAAATTGGTAACCAACATATTGAAAAGTGCCTCAATTGAAGACCTGGTGAATCTGTCTGAGGAAATGTCAATCAGAGAAATACAAAATCTGATTACCAATGATGGTCAATTGGAAGTTGTTTATCCATCCTCTTTATCCGTAAATGTTTTGAAAAAACTATATACAATTGATGACAGTAACTACAGTGATATTCAGATAAATCGCATTGTTATTAATATCGACCAAAATAGTGAAGAACCTGATGCTATTTATTTTGTTTCTTTGGAGACAGAAGTAATATTAAAAGCAACATTAGCCAATGTTTCTCCTGAATCATTGGTGGATGTTGCAGAGAACCTATCATCTGGTCTTACAGAAGCAATCCAATTGCCACTGGACAACAATGAGTTGATTTATTTACCGAAGGAACCTGTTACTTTGGAAAAAATTGATCTTTTGGCAGAGTATCTTGATACTGAAACATTTCAGCAGGCGCTATTTAGTACAACCAATTATCTGAATACAGAAACGGAAGGAAGTATCACTTCTTATACCGATGGAATGCGACTTTTCACTATTGATGAAAATACAGGCATACTATCTTTTGAAGATTCCTCTACTGTAATGGGAAATGTGATGAGCGACAGTGATTTAATCGGAAAGAGTATTGAGTTTATCAACGGGCATGACGGATGGACGAATGAGTATCGGTTGTACAGTGTGGACGGCGGAAATGTATTATTCAGAATGATGGCTGAAGGATTGCCTATATTTGGTGGTGGGATGATCAGTCAAATGTGGGGAGAAGAAAAAATTATTTCTTATAAGCGCTCTGTTTATCAATTTGATGACTCCTTTCAATTGTCACAAGAAGAGGTAACATTGCCATCTGGAGAAGAGGTCATCGCAGCAATTGCAAATTCGGAAGCAATCAAACAAGAGAATATCCAAAATATCATGATTGTTTATAAAATGCAAATAGTGGAAGCTGCTACAATTGAATTTGCAGATAAATATTTACAGCTAGTTCCAATATGGTGTATAAAATACAATGGTATATATTATAAGCTAGTGATTGAAGAAATAGATGGAGTAACAGGAGGGGATTTAATTGGATTGGAGTAAGATTAAAACAATTTTTATTATTTCTTTTCTTGTACTCAATATATTTCTATTTTATGAGTTTTTCAGCAAAAAAAACGCCAGTCAATTTGATACACTGTCAGGTATCACGATTGAGCAACAACTAGATGCAAGCAACATTGTTTTTGGAACCTTACCTGAAGATTCCGGGCAAATTCCGTTGATTACTGGAACGTCTAAAACGTTTGTTGCAGCGGATATTCAAGAACTGGAAAATCAAAATGTCCAACTATTGTTAGATGGAACGAAAATTGTCAGTAGATTTGAAGAGCCTGTCTATATAGGGGGAGGAACTGAAGAAGTAGATTATCAGTCATTCCTCAGTTATGTGAAATTCGGGGACGAATATATATTTTTAGGACAAAATGAAGAGAAACAAATTCTTTATTTTGTCCAACATTTTAATAATAGGCCATTGTTCAACAACGAAGGTGCAATGATAATAGCTTATTACAATGATGAAAATGAAATTGTATCCTACGAACAAATGTATTTGGAGTCACTAAGTGAAATGAAAAGTGACGACGAACCAGAAGAAATCATCACGGCTATTAAAGCACTAGAGAGCTTGTATGCAAGAAACATTATTAGGCCAAACAGTGAAATTACTTCTGTTCAAGTAGGATATTATAATTTAGTTACTGTCCCTTCAGGAGTAGGAGTACTAGTACCAACTTGGCGTTTTGTTGTCAACGAAGAGGACGTGTATTATGTGAATAGTATAGAGGGGCAAATAATAAACCTAAATGAGTAGTGCGAACGAATGGGGGGCGAAGGACGT
>DAIDKD010000133.1 GCA_027451065.1 Bacillaceae bacterium
ATGGAGTTTTCTCTATGGATGGGGATGTAGCGAATATTCCTGAAATTGTAAAAATAGCAGAAGAATTCAACTTGATTACGTATATTGATGATGCACATGGCTCTGGGGTAATGGGGGCAGGTGCCGGGACAGTAAAGCATTTTGGTTTATCAGGTCAAGTTGATTTACAGATTGGAACCTTATCGAAAGCAGTTGGTGTTGTTGGCGGATATGTGGCAGGTTCACAAAAATTAATTGATTGGTTGAAAGTTCGTGCCCGTCCATTCTTATTTTCTACATCATTAACACCAGGGGCTGCCGCCGCATGTTTGGAAGCCTTTCGTATTATGGAAAATGAGCCAGAAAAAATTGCAAAAGTATGGGAAAATGGTCGCTATTTAAGTGAGGGGCTTGCAAAACTTGGCTTTGATACTGGTAAATCAGATACGCCGATTACTCCTTGTATCATCGGTGATGAAAACTTAACACAAAGATTTTCAAAGCGTTTGATTGAAGAAGGTGTCTATGCCAAATCAATTGTATTTCCAACAGTCCCTCTTGGAACTGGGCGTGTTCGCAATATGCCAACTGCTGCTCATACGAAAGAGATGTTGGACGTGGTCCTTTCTATTTATGAAAAGGTTGGTCGTGAGTTAGGGGTTATTTAACGGTTTTCAAATCAATTTTAAATATATATTAGACGACTACACAAAAAGGAGTGTTACTCAAATGAAGAGAATTTTGATTACAGGTAGCTTAGGTCAAATTGGATCAGAATTAACGATTAGATTAAGAAAAGACTATGGTGTTGATAATGTTATTGCAACAGATATTCGTCATTTAGAAGGAAGTCCAGTGGTAGAAGAAGGTCACTTTGAAATTTTAGATGTAATGGATAGAGAAAAAATGTCAGAGATTGCCAAACGATATGAAGTAGATACAATAATCCACCTGGCAGCGTTATTGTCAGCAGTGGCAGAGGCAAAGCCTCAGTTATGGTGGGACTTAAACATGAGCGGTTTGGTAAATGCTTTAGAAGTAGCGAGAGAATTGAATTTGAAATTCTTTACACCAAGCTCTATCGCTGCCTTTGGTCCGAATTCACCAAAGGATTATACACCACAAGATACGATTCAGCGACCAACAACAATGTATGGTGTGACAAAAGTAGCCGGAGAATTACTTTGTGACTACTATCACACGAAATTTGGCGTAGATACCCGCGGCGTAAGATTCCCTGGGCTGATCTCCTATGAAACAGAACCAGGCGGAGGTACAACCGATTATGCAGTAGATATTTATTACGAAGCATTAAAGAATAAAAAATATACATCATTTATCGCAGAAGGGACCTATATGGATATGATGTATATGCCAGATGCCATTGATGCTGTTATTAAATTGATGGAGGCAGATCCAAGTAAGCTGAAGCATCGCAATGCGTTCAATATTACTGCTATGTCTTTTGGACCTGAGCAAATAGCGGCATCTATTAAAAAAGTAATTCCTGAGTTCACAATGGACTATGAGGTAGATCCAATACGTCAAGGAATCGCTAATTCATGGCCAAACTCAATTGACTGTACTGATGCAAAAGAAGAGTGGGGATTCGAACCCAGATATGACTTAGATCGTATGACGGAAGATATGTTGGAAAAATTATCTGTAAAACTAAATATAGACGATAATGATTTAGTTCTTAACTAGTGTCATCCTGCTTACTATCACTGGCATTGCATGAATATAAGGAACCAATAGTTTATGCGATGCTAGTGACTATATAAAATGGAAAACTTCTAGGAGGAGGGTTTTAATTGGGGAGCCATGAGTTAAAGAAGGAAATTGGTTTTTTTACAGCACTGACTTTAGTAATTGGAACAGTTATTGGATCAGGAGTGTTTTTTAAGCCACAGGCAGTTTTTGAAGCTACTGGAACAGCTGGGCTAGGGTTACTGGCTTGGTTATTAGGTGGTATTATTACTATTTGCGGTGGATTAACAACAGCTGAATTATCAGCAGCGATTCCGGAAACTGGCGGTATGGTGGCTTATATGAGAAAAGCATATGGAGACATGACTGCGTATTTGTTAGGATGGGCACAAACCGTTGTTTATTTTCCGGCTAATATAGCAGCTCTATCAATTATTTTTGGAACTCAATTCGCAAATTTATTTGGAGTAGCAGATAGTATAATTGTACCTGTAGCAATTATTGTTTCCTTATTTCTTATGTTAATGAACTTTTTGGGTGCGAAAATGGGAGGGACTATTCAGAGTGTTTCTACTATTGCAAAACTTGTACCTTTAGTACTTATTATTATTTTTGGATTACTAAATGAAAGTGAGGTAGCATTTCGGTTATTTCCAATAAATGTGGAAGAACATCCGTTTCTAACAAGCCTTGGCTCTGGATTAGTAGCTACAATGTTTTCTTACGATGGATGGATTCATGTAGGTAATATTGCAGGAGAGATGAAAAATCCAAAGAAAGACTTGCCGAGAGCAATTATTCTTGGATTATCGATCGTAATGATTGTGTATCTTATTATTAATGTGGCTTATTTATTCGTTATGCCGGCAGCGGCACTGGCAGCTACTGCAACACCTGCATCTGATGTTGCTAATGTTATCTTCGGAAACATTGGCGGGAAGTTTATTACGATAGGAATTTTAATTTCAGTATTTGGAACTATTAACGGATACACAATGACAGGTATGCGTATTCCTTACATAATGGCGGTAGAAAATAAATTGCCATTCAGCAACTGGTTTGCTAAATTATCAAAATCTGGTGTACCATACAATGCGGGAATATTTATTGTTGGTATTGCCATTATCATGATGTTTTCAGGGCAATTTAACCAATTAACAGATATGCTGATCTTTGTTATTTGGATATTCTATACATTAACATTTATTGCTGTGTTTATCCTCAGAAAGAAAGAACCAGAACATCCGCGTCCATATAAAATTCCATTGTACCCGCTTGTCCCTATCATAGCTATTATTGGTGGTTGTTTCATCTTAATTAATACTCTTGTTACACAACCTGTTAATGCAGGAATTGGGTTGCTTTTAACAGCAATAGGATTACCAGTTTATTATTTGCGTCGCAATCAGCAGCTGGGTCAATAATCCATGCCTGAAGTCGCGGGCTTGCGAATCTTCATGTGTACAGGAAACGAAAGGTAAGCAAAGGTCGCTGGAGTACATGTGAAAAACGATATCCTTTCCAGTTCGCCAAATCAGGAAAAGGATTTTGTTTTCTGTTGAAAACATCATTAGCGTGACTAGTGCTATGATTTCTAGATATTTCTACCTTTGCAAACGTCTTTTTTTGAAGTAGTCAGCATAAACCATCACCCTGCTCCATATGTAATGTTAAAGGCGTCATTACATGGAAAGCGGGGGTTTCGCGTGGGAAAAATATGTGTTGTTGGCTTAGGATATATTGGCTTACCTACTGCTACAGTGTTTGCTGGTGCTGGTTATGATGTTGTCGGAGTCGATATCAATGAAGAAGTGATTGCTTTGTTAGAAAAAGGTCAAATTATGATTGAAGAAGTAGGTTTGTTGGAGGAAGTAAGGAAAGTGGTGAAGAGTGGGAAATTAAGAGCGTCACTGACACCAGAGGAGGCGGATGTTTTTATTATTGCTGTACCTACACCTATCAACCATGATCAAACAGCGAACCTTGATTATGTAGTTGCGGCGACCTCTTCTATCCTTCCTTATTTACAAAAAGGGAATATTGTAGTAATCGAATCAACAATACCGCCAAGAACGGTGGAAGATGTAGTAGCTCCCATCATCAAAGCGTTTGGAGTGGACCCTGTCCAAGATATACATTTGGTTCATTGTCCGGAGCGGGTTTTACCAGGGAGGATTTTGCATGAAATGAGAAGCAATCCACGGATTGTCGGGGGGTATACAAAGGAGGCTAGCGAAAAAGCAGCGGACGTATATCGAAGGGTTGTTACAGGTGAGGTCGTGGAGACAGAGGCAACAATAGCAGAAATGGCAAAACTGATGGAAAATACATATCGTGATGTGAACATTGCCTTAGCCAATGAACTTGTCAAAATCTCCTCTAAGCTTCATATCAATGCTTACGAGGTGATTCGCTTAGCCAATAAACATCCTCGTGTCCATCTACATTCGCCAGGTCCAGGGGTAGGCGGTCATTGCTTAGCAGTTGATCCTTATTTTATTGTAGAAAAAGCGCCAGAAGAAGCGAAATTGATTAGCCAGGCACGAGAGGTCAATAGTTCTATGCCTTCTTTTGTCATCGAACAAATTGTTAGGTTGACAGCTTCTTTATTTAGGGCAAAAATTGCGGTGTTGGGATTGACATATAAGGAAAATATTGATGATGTAAGGGAGAGCCCTTCCCTTCAGGTGATACAGCTACTGCAACAATATAAGGAATATGACGTTTATCCTCATGATCCTCATGTTCAACAAGGTAAAGTGAATGTTCCATTATATTCTTTAGAAGAAGCACTTACTCAGGCTGATTTGGTGGTTGTTTTAGTAGAACATCATGAATTTGAACATATACAAGGGGAGCAATTGCTGAAAAGTATGAACAGGCCTGTTGTTTTAGATTGTAAAAACTGTGTGAAAATTGCTGATGAAAGAATAAAAGTATATCGATTAGGGGATGCTATTTTACAAAAAGGGCTCGACTAGATAAAAGCGTGACAATTGGTTCGCACAGAGACAACTGTTGAGACCGTACAGGAGGTAACACGTTGCGAAAGGAAAGTCACCTTGGAGTAGAGGTAGCATCTCTTTGTCATGATGAAATTTTGAAAGATATTGATAAGCGGATAAAAGCAGGAGAAAAATCGTCTATCATTGCTGTAAATCCAGAAAAGATTATGAAAGCTCAAAAGGATAAATTACTGTCACTGGCTATGAATCAGGCTACCTACCCGATTCCAGACGGGATAGGGGTGGTAGTTGCGTCAAAGTTGAAAAAAGGAACCATCTCTGAGCGAGTTACGGGTATAGAAATGATGGATCGGCTTATTGAACATGGAGCGAAAGAAGGATATCGGGTATTTCTTTACGGTAGTCAAGAAGATGTAGTAAAGAAGGCAAAAGCAGTACTGGAAGGGAAATACCCAACCCTTGTTATTGTAGGATATGAAGATGGTTATTCAGCGAACCAAATGAAAATTATTGAAAAAATAAATCAATCAGGAGCGGATATGTTATTTGTTGCTTTAGGGAGTCCGAAGCAGGAATATTGGATACATACATATATGCCTCAACTAGAGGTAAAAGTGCTGCAAGGTGTTGGCGGTAGCTTTGATGTATTGGCTGGAAAGGTGAGGCGAGCACCAATGGTATTTCAGAGAGCTGGGGTGGAATGGTTGTATCGCTTGATTCGAGAACCGAGAAGATGCAAGCGTCAATTAGCGCTACCACTATTCTTTTTAAAAATTTTGTTTCAACCTCGTTATCAACCTGATTGGACGTCAGAAAGGAAATTACCGTGAAAATATTACATGTAGTCAGTGGTGGAGAATTAGGGGGTTCACGAAAGCATATTGTGACACTGCTTGCTAAATTTCCAAGAGATGAAGTGGATCTGCTTGTATTTCAAGAGGGAAAACTTGCAGAAGAGGCACGAAAAGAAGGTATTCATGTTCATATTTTACAACAGAAATCACGGTATCATCTAGCTGTTTTACGACGGTATGGAGCCTTGATAAAAAATGAAGGATATGATATTGTTCATACCCACGGTCCCCGTGCGAACTTTTTTACTTATTTGATCAAAAATAGTATAGCTGGGAAATGGGTGACAACAATCCATAGTGACCCAAATCTTGACTTTATCAATGGTAAATGGCAAGGAAGGATTTTTACAAAAGTACATTTATATGCAATGAAAAAAGTAGATATTTTTTTCGCGATTTCCAAGGAGTTTCAGAAAACATTACTAGAGCTAGGTGTGCAGGAGCAGAGGATTATCCCTATCTACAATGGCATTGACTACCGCAGTCCTGTGAAATACCCATTAAAATTAAAAGAACAGTTAGGAATTTTGTCTGATGATTTTGTTGTTGTTCATGTAGCTAGACTACATCCGATTAAGGGTCATATGACCTTGTTTGAGGCAATTTGTGATTTGGATATTGACAGGCTAAAGGTATTGTTGATTGGCGATGGGCCGTTAAAGAAAGAATTAATGAATCAGGTAAAAACGCTAAACTTAGCTGAGAAAGTGATGTTTTTAGGATTTCGAGAAGATGTGGAAAGTCTGCTGAGATTAGCGGATGTTCAAGTGTTGACTTCATACAGTGAAAGTTTTCCCCTTGTATTGCTAGAAGGAGCGGGGCAAAAAACAACCTGTATTGCTACAAATGTAGGTGGAGTTGGAGAGTTAATCTATGACAAGTCTGTTGGTTGGTTGATTCAGCCAAGGGATGCTGAGATGTTGCGGACGGCTCTATTGGAAGCTTATATTTGTAAACAGCATGGGGAATTGAAGAGAAAAGGAGAGCGTGTGTATGGACATGCTGTTTCTTGTTTTTCATTAGATAGGTTGTACCAGCATGTTCGTCTGGTTTATGAAGGAGTGGCAACATAGATAACTAATTTACATGATAGCACGTTAGAAAAACGATTCTTCCTCATGGTATCTGTGTATTCCATGGGGAATCTCTGTGTATTTTTAAGAAAAATTACTTGTTTACTAGATTTGTTGTGGTATAATCCTAAAGAGGAAATTTTTGTTGATAAAAACGAAGAAAATGAAGAATAATGTAAATAGATATTTTTTTGAAAGAAAAGATAGAACTTGTTTAGCACTTGCGCTTTTCTTAGGAAGCATAATCAAATGAAGGGGGGTCGTTGAAATGGCTTTTCTAGTTGTGCTAGCTAGCTTTATTACAGTAGTAATCGTTACACCACTCGTTATCAAACTTTCCTTCAAATTTGGAGCTACCGATAAACCGAATGAACGGAAAGTGCATGGGAAAGAAATGCCGCGTATTGGCGGAGTAGCAATATATATTGGATTTTTAGTAGGCTGTTATGTAGTTAGACCGATGGGCCTGTATTATATCCCGATTCTTTTAGGCAGCCTAGTTATTTTTGTGACTGGGTTGATTGATGACCTTTATACAGTCCGTGCACGGGTAAAGCTGTTAGGACAAGTGATTGCAACAGCAATTGTTGTCGGCTATGGCGGATTGGAGCTAGAGTTTATCAATTTACCTTTCGGTGGTGAATTACACTTTGGTATTTTGAGTATTCCGATTACCTTCGTATGGGTGATTGGTATTACGAACGCAATGAATCTGATTGATGGATTAGATGGATTGTCAGCGGGAGTATCAACCATTGTATTGACTACGATGGCTGCTCTTTCGTTTATGATGGGGAACTGGTTTGTGTTTGGAATGTGCTTAATGCTTATCGGAAGTACATTGGGATTTCTTGTGTTCAATTTTCACCCTGCCAAAATATTTATGGGTGACTCGGGGGCACTGTTTTTAGGATACATGATTGCAGTATTGGCTTTATTAGGGTTCAAAAATGCGACAGTAATCTCATTTGTTGTGCCAATGTTGATTTTGGGAGTACCTATATCAGACACCTTCTTTGCGATTATTCGTCGCATAAGAGAGAAAAAGCCGATTTCTGCACCAGATAAATCCCATTTACACCATCGTCTATTACAGTTAGGTTATTCTCATCGTCAAACGGTGCTAATCATTTACGGACTTAGCGCTGCTTTTGGAGTGCTTGCAGTTGTATTTTCCAAAATCAATATTATGAGTGCAATGGTACTTGTTGGGGGAGTCCTAGTGGCAATTGAACTATTTGCGGAAAAAATTGGCTTAATTCATGAGAACTATCGACCGATATTAAATGTCATTAAAACAATCCGCTATGCAAGTGAATACAGGAGAAGCAGGTAATTCTGGGAAGAGATTGCTAGGCTGTGGTGAGTGGGCGAAATGTCTAATGACTGCAGCCTTTTCTTTATGGGTTTGTCCAGCTTTCCCGTCGTAAACTAACCTGCCCACTGTAAAGTACCTAAGGGTATCACTTCATAGCTCCAAAAACGACTTTAGGTGTGCAGAACATTTTCTGTGGGAAGCTGAACAAGGCGCTTGCGCTTTTCTTACGCAATAAGTGTCTCTAAATATTCGGACTCTCCTTCTTTGCTCATCCCTTGCCCGTTTGTCATTTCTGTTATCCAGTTGGTGAATTGTTCTGTTTGTTCTGCTGCTACGTATATTTGGAATTCTACTTTATCTAGATAATTGGTTCCTTTTACTTGGTAATTGGCGTTGCGAAGTTCGTTCTCGATTTTTCCGACCCATGTATAATCCACAGTAACGTGAATGATTTTCATTAGCTTCCTCTCTACAATCCCCACATGTTGAAGACCTTCCGAGGCGCTTTTGCCGTATGCACGAATGAGTCCGCCTGCACCGAGTTTGATTCCTCCGAAGTAGCGGGTGACAACGATGACGGTGTCTTTCATGTGCTTCTTTTTTAGTACCTCTAAAATTGGAACACCGGCTGTGCCGCTTGGTTCTCCATCATCATTTGCTTTTTGAATATGGTCCTTTTCTCCAATTAGGTATGCGGAGCAATTATGAGCTGCATCCCAGTGTTTTTTTTTGATGTCTTGAATGAATTGCTGTGCTTCTTCCTCTGTTTCCACTCGATTTACATAGGTGATGAATCTTGATTTC
>DAIDKD010000134.1:0-229 GCA_027451065.1 Bacillaceae bacterium
GTTATTGTTTACAATATAGTCAGTAACGGGGAGGCATATATGTGAGGGGTCTGGTAAATTTTGTTTTAGGGAATAAGCTAGCAGTTTGGTTACTAACGATTATTATTGTTGGCTCGGGAATTTATTCGGGAACAAGGATGAAAATGGAGTCAATTCCAGATATTTCAATACCGTACTTAATTGTCATGGATGTATATCCTGGTGCTACTCCAGAACAAGTAAAGGATGA
>DAIDKD010000134.1:239-8649 GCA_027451065.1 Bacillaceae bacterium
GACATTTCTATTCCAGTGGAAAAAGCTGTAGAAAGCCTCGAAGACGTAAAGGCAGTGTACTCTAACTCATCTTCTAGTGTGTCTCAGATTCAAATTGAGTATGAATTCGGTGTAGATATGGATGAGAAGAAACGGCAATTGGAGTCAGTCATTGGTGATATTACTTTGCCAGAAGATGCCCAAGAACCATCTGTAATGGCTATTAGTATGAATATGATGCCAGTAGCAGCGTTATCTATCAGTAGCTCGGAAGAAGATATTGCTGAACTAACATCAACAGTTGAAGAAACAATTTTACCAAAAATCGAAGGGATTGATGGAGTAGCTTCGGCAACGATTACTGGTCAGCACATAGAAGAAGTGGATGTTACATATGATTATCAGAAAATGAATGAACTAGGCTTGACTGAGGAAACTGTGGCAGAAATTGTTCAAGCTAGTGATATGGCACTATCTTTGGGACTATATGAATGGAAAGACGGTGAGCAAGCAGTAGCGGTTGATGGGAAGCTGAAAACAGTGGACGATTTGAAAGAACTGCTCATTCCAGTGACACCAACAGGGGAAAACCCTTCACCATTTGTGACGCTAGGTGACATTGCTAAAATTGAAACAGTAGGAAAAGTGCAATCTATTTCCCGTACAAATGGTGAAGATGCTATCGCCATTCAGATTGTAAAAGGGCAAGATGCCAATACAGTTTCTGTTGTAAATGAGGTGAAAGAAGTTATTGCAGAGCAGGAACAAGGAATTGATGGTTTAAAGGTCGATATCACACTTGACCAAGGCCAACCAATTGAGGATTCTGTCTATGCAATGATGGAGAAAGCAATATTTGGTGGGCTCATTGCTGTTCTTGTGATTCTTTTATTTCTACGTGATTTTAAATCTACCATTATCTCAATTATTTCCATTCCAGTTTCTCTTTGTATAGCAGTGTTGTTACTAAATTGGCTAGATATTACGTTAAATATTATGACGCTAGGAGCTCTCACTGTTGCTATTGGGCGTGTCATAGATGACTCAATTGTCGTGGTAGAAAATATTTATCGGCGCATGCATTTCAAAGGAGAAAAACTTCGTGGTCGTGCTCTGATTCGTGAAGCGACGATTGAAATGTTTAAACCAATTTTGTCATCTACACTAGTAACAATAGCTGTATTTACACCGTTAATGTTCGTCGGTGGAATGGTAGGAGAATTATTTTTACCTTTTGCATTAACGATAGCATTCGCGCTGATATCATCATTATTTGTTGCAATTACAATTGTTCCAGTACTGTCACATACTCTGTTCCGCAAAAGATTATATGGTGAAATAAGGGAAAATAATCATAAGGAAGTTAACAAGCTAGCATTATGGTATAAAGATGTATTAGCGAAAGCTCTAAATCATAAAATCATTATGTCAACTATCGCTATTTTGTTATTAGTAGGTTCATTGGCATTAACGCCACTAATTGGATTTAGCTTCTTAGGTTCACAAGAAGAGAAAACGATGTATATTACCTACACGCCAGCAGTAGGTGAGTTGCAAGAAGATACATTAGCAAATGTGGAGGTAGTAGAGAAAGAATTAATGGAGCGTAAGGATATTGATATTGTTCAGCTATCAGTTACAGACTCAGAGAGTGCAAGTATGGAATCACTGGCAATGGGCAGTGGAAATGGGGCATTGATGTACTTGATTTTCGATCCTGATATGAAAGACTTCCCGAAAGCGAAGGAGGAAGTCGAAGAATATTTAAAAAGCATTGATCAGTCAGGTGAATGGAAAATACAAGATATGATGGGTGGAACTGGCTCAGCAAATGAAGTGACGTATACAGTTTACGGTGAAGATTTAGATGATCTGATGACAGCTGTCCAACAAGTTGAAGATGCACTAGGAAAGGTTGATGGCTTAAAAGATATTACTTCTGATGCTGAAGACCCGTATGTAGAGCATATATTGAAAGTTGAACAAGCAGATGTACTGCAATATGGCTTAACGACTGCACAAATTGCGGGAGCTTTAAGCTCATCTAGTGCCAAAGATGTATTGACGACAGTTGAAAGTAATGGAAAAGAAATTGACGTTATTGTAGAACGGAGAGCCTCGTCTTCTATCAATTCAGTTGATGATTTACTAGCTACTGAAATACAAACTGCAACAGGGGAAAAATTGCCTCTTTCTGAGCTTGTAAAAGTGGAAGAAGGTACAACATATAACTCCTTGACTCGTTCTGAAGGTCAATATTCAGCGACAGTTACTGGAACTATTGTTGATGATGATGTGACAAAAGCGTCATCAGAAGCGGCTAAAAAAGTAGATGCTCTTGATTTGCCGAAAGGGGTAATAGCAGAAATAGGTGGTGTAACGGAGGATATTGCCGAAACATTTACACAGCTTGGCATAGCAATGTTAGCAGCGATTGCTATTGTATACTTCATTCTCGTTGTGACTTTCCGTGAAGGATTAGCGCCGTTTTCGATTCTATTCTCGTTGCCATTTACAGTAATTGGCTCATTTGTCGGTTTATTTATTACGAAGCAAACAATTTCCGTATCAGTAATGATGGGGCTACTCATGTTAATTGGTATTGTTGTGACGAATGCCATCGTTCTTGTTGACCGTATCATCCACATGGAACGTGATGGAATGACAATCCGTGAGGCTATCTTGGAGGCTGGTGCAACTCGTTTGCGACCAATTCTCATGACAGCAATTGCGACAATTGGTGCAATGGTACCGATGGCAGTAAGTGATGGAGGTGGAGGATTTATCTCCAAAGACCTTGCAGTTACGGTGATTGGTGGATTATTAAGCTCCACTTTATTAACATTAGTAGTAGTACCGATTGTTTATGAAACACTTTCAAAAATGTTGAAAAAGAATCGCAGGGAAACAGTAGAAGATTGATTATGCGGTTGTGGGAAAGTGATAGTTTTTGCTCCTGTCCCACAACCCGCATTTCTTCGTGTTGCTATAGCTGTGTTTTTTTTGATTTCCTTGCTTGCTTTGCCTTTTCTTTATGTAGCTGATTTGCAATATTGCTTCCAATATCGTTCGCAAATTCAGTCTCCATGTGGGAATAATCAATTCCTTGTTTATTCTTTTGCTCAGGGGCATTCTTTTTTGTTCGTTTGGTCATTTGAAATCTCCTTTTTCATTTTTCTTCGCAGTTTTATTATTTGGTATTGTTGATTTATTATTCGGGATAAAGTAAAACTTTTTTCAGTAGGGGTTTCTTTCATCTCCGCTGAAAATTAGTTAAACCAATTGAGCTTTTACTGGATAAAAAAGTAAAGCGCAGGGGAAATTACTTTTGGAGGTGGAATAATAAATGGGCAAAAGAAAAAAAGACGCTTCAGCAATAGGATTGGGTTCTCCTGAAGTACAAGGACAAGGAACAACGAATGTGGAAACAGGAAGCTCAGTATCATCAGCACGGCATAAGAAAAAGAAATGAACAATGTGTGAACAGGCGGAGTTCATTGGACGTCCTGTTCGCACATATTTCCTTGTCACATACCCCGATGACGCGTAACATCTCAACAAATGCAGTTTAATTCCTACAAGTTTCGACATATTCAAACAATATAAGGAGAATATTGTCGTAATTCGTCTGACGATTCTGATATCTTATCAATATCTTTTTTTTCAATATTTCGTTATAATTTATATATAAATAAATTATCTATTTTTAATGATTTTGTGGTAAGAGATAAATGGGGGAAGAATCAGAGAGTCTTATACTGGACATAGGGAGTTGAGAAAGGATGTATCTGGAAAAAGGGAGAATCAATTTAGCGCAATTTATTTTAAATAACATGTATAAAGAAGGAACAATTGAGAATTACGGGGTATTTTTTAATGAAAAAACGAGTGAAATCGTTTTATTTAATCACAAAAATATATATATTGTTAAACATCAGCTTACTCGCTTTTACCCAGAATGGAATGATCCGAGAATTAATGTGGGAGCCGGACATTTTGAAATTGATGGGGTTGAAATCGATAGAAATTTATTAGTGAAGGCTATTGAATGGCAGAAAAGTAGAAAGCGTATTTCTTCTAGTGGAAAAAAAAGTAGGTATATGGTTGAACTTTTCTATGATGAAATAAAATAGGGCTTTTCTTTATCTCCTTTACTCTATTACATGCATTTAATAGAATAAGGAGGTGGAGGAGTATGCTGGACAATTTTAAGTTTGGTGATAGAATTATTGTGCGGTCAGCAGGCGTAGGAATAGATGATCAAGGACTTTTTATTAAGGTTCAAGATAATAATCTTGTCTGGATTGGCACAGCTACTAGTGGTGCTTTTTCTGGACAACCTACTATATTTGTTACAAATATAAATGCTATTACTGTTGAAAAAATAGTCTAAATTTCATCCCACATTAATGGGAAGTAATACCCTTGTCTCAAGATTCAGAGGAATTCGAAAGAAGATAGGTGGAGGATAACTGCCTGATTGTCTCAATTAATTTTCAGTAGGGGATAAAAGAAAACCTCTACTGAAAAAAGTTTCACTTTATCAAAAATGAAGCGGGAATAACTTCCTCATGAAGGAAGGATATTCTCGTTTTTTAATATAAGAAAGCAGGTTTCTCCAGATATAGTGCCATTTTTATTAGAGAATATATTGACGTCGAGAGAAAAAGTTCAATATTCAACAAATTAAAATAACTTTATTTTTCGAACAAATATGTTGAATCATCCGTTTATTTGTGGCATAATATATTCAGTTTATGATAAGAGGATGAGTCGATGGACATTTTTAAGATGATTGTCAATAAAAAAATCAGTACACAAGGAGTGGCTTATCATTTTTAAGAAATTATTTTCCAAATTAACTTCCGGTAGCGTAGAATATCATGAGGAAGAATACATGGCATGCATTGAGGATTTGATAAGCCATGAAGAAGTTAGATCTTTAGAACAATTTGTTCAACATAAAAATATTACGCGACTGCAACATAGTCTTAGTGTATCATATAAAAGTTTTCGTATTTGTAAAAGATTAGGTCTTGATTATTCATCTGCTGCCCGTGGAGGATTGCTTCATGACTTCTTCTTGTATAGCTGGGAGTCTGAAGACAGACCGTCTAAATGGAAACATGGAGCGCTACATCCTAAAATCGCTCTAGAAAATGCTACGAAGCACTTTGAATTAAATAATCGTGAGAAAGATATTATTGTGAAGCATATGTGGCCCATGACCATAAGCTTACCGAAATGTAAAGAAGCATGGATAATCATTGCGATGGATAAATATTGTGCAATAACAGAATTTTTAAATGTCAAAAATATAGCAGCCGCAGGAAAATTTTTGTCTCAGGCAGATGAGGAAAATTACTCCTATGCTGAAGAAGTACCGGTACAGAAAGCAATTTAGAGAATGGCTGAACATCCATTTGGATTTTACATTTCCAAATGGATGTGATAGAATGTTTTTAGTAAATGAGACTTCAATGAACAAAATAATAAATTAACAAGAGGTGCTTTTTGTGAGTGTGATAGGTTCTAAATAGGAGATAAATAAAATGAAATGGAATAAACCTGTGATAATAAGGGAAGTTGTATGTATACCATACCCCCTTTATTTTGTCGCGGACCATTTCAAAACCTATGAAGATACCTATCATACTTTATAAGCATGCAATGATAAATGAAATGACTGCAGTTTCTTTGTGTAGTTTTTTCGACATATATTTATTTTGCACATACCTTGTAAATGTAGAGAAGCTGCGGTATCCCCGCGGCTTTTTTTGTTGAAAAGATAAGTGAAATTTGTCTCATTCCAGTGTTTTTCTTATCAGATAGAGGGAATGTTCATTGAAATCTTATAGGTATCTTCATGTATGATCAAAAATAAACATCATAGTGAGGAGAATTACAATTGAATACAATGACTTTTGAAAAATTACAATATAATGAATTAAAGGATATCGTTAAATCCCATTGTGTGAGTGGATTAGGAAAACAGTTGCTAGATAAGTTAGAGCCAACTCCCAACATAAAAGTAGTAAAAAATCGTTTGAATGAAACAACGGAAGCACGAGCAATATTAGATGCAGAAGGACATATACCATTTTTAGGTGTGTCCAATGTTGAAAGTATCATTCAAGATATTGAAAAAGGAATTATTTTGGAGCCAACGAAGCTGCTTAGTATTTCAGACTTTTTAAGAGGGTGTAGAAAGCTGAAAAGATTTATGCTAGATAAAGAATTTTTTGCACCAGTACTTGCATCCTACGCCAATTCAATGTCTGAATTTCAGAGTATAGAAGAGGAAATTGATTTTTCAATTAAAGGCAATCGCGTTGATTCAGCAGCAAGCAAAGAATTAAAAAGAATACGCAGTAATATTGAGGCGGTTGAAGAAAAAATAAAAGAACGTCTGAATAAGTTTTTAAACAACAGTGCGAATAAGAAGTACATTCAGGAATTTTTCATTAGTAAAAAAGATGATCGATATACAATCCCGATCAAAGCTTCTTTTAAAAATCAAGTGTCAGGTACAATTGTTGAAGTTTCTTCTAAAGGAGCAACTGTCTTTATCGAACCAAGTACAGTTACTAAGCTAAACGGAGAACTAGCAACTTTAAAAGCGGAAGAGGCAATGGAAGAGTACCAAATATTAGCTACTTTATCGGGAGCAATTTTAGAAGAAATTTCTGCTATCAAGATTAATATGGAATTGATCAGCCAATATGATATGGTATTTGCGAAAGCGAAATTCAGTCAACATATTGGCGGAACAGAGCCGAAGTTAAATGATTATGGATATATAAAGCTGGTGCAGTGCAAACATCCTCTTTTAGCAGGAGATGTTGTACCGTTGGATTTTGAAATTGGAAAAGATTATCGTAGTTTAGTCATAACAGGGCCGAATGCAGGTGGAAAAACCATTGTACTGAAAACCATAGGTCTCTTAACTTTGGCGGCTATGTCAGGTTTTCATATTGTTGGGGATAAAGGGACGGAACTATCTATTTTTGAAAAGATTTTTGTTGATATTGGAGATAACCAAAGTATCGAAAATGCGTTAAGCACATTTTCTTCGCATATGAAAAATCTTTCGGAAATTCTACGGTCAGCAAATAACCATACACTTTTATTATTTGATGAAATTGGAAGTGGAACAGAACCAAATGAAGGAGCGGCACTGGCAATTTCCATTTTGGAAGAATTTTATTATAAGGGCTGTCTGACGGTGGCTACAACTCATTATGGTGAAATTAAACGTTTTTCGGAAATGCACAGTGATTTTATGAATGCGGCGATGCAGTTTGACAGTGAAACATTAGAACCGATGTATAAGTTGATAATTGGGAAGTCCGGGGAAAGCAATGCCCTATGGATTTCTAGAAAATTGAATGTGCAAGAACATATATTACAAAGAGCAAAAGGCTATATGGATAATAAAGAATACCGTCTAGACCGAATAAATGAAAATAAAAAAAGAAAGCCTAGAATCGTACAAGAGGAAGTAGCAGCGAAGACCGATTACCAAAAAGGAGACCGAGTAAGATTATTAGATTACGAAGACTTTGGTATTGTATATGAAGAGTTGGATAACTTTAATAATGTTACCGTATTTTACAATGGTGAATTTATGGAAGTCAATTATAAGCGGCTTTCCTTGGAGCTATCAGCAACAGAACTGTATCCAGATGGCTATGATTTAAATACGTTGTTTGTAGACTTTCAAACACGGAAAATGCAGCATGATATCGAAAGAGGATCGAAAAAAGCTCTGAAGAAAATTCAGAAGGAAATAAGGAAGAAGAAAGAATAAAATACAAGAGGAAATAATTAATCTACTTAATTATTTCCTCCTACCATTGAAAACAAAATGAAAATATTATAGAATTATTTTGATGGGATATGAATGTATTTTCATAACGGGTATGTGATAAACATACAGGAGGAAGTTATGAGGAAATTAATAGCTGTACTATTCATTGCATTGTTTCTTCTACAAGGATACTATCCTAATTCGGTAGATTCGGCAGAACGTACAATAACACAAAGGGAAAAAGAGCAGCAAATGTTGGTGAGAATACAAGAAGATTTCTTCGTTGAAAGTGCGTCCTTTGATGAGGATAGTAGAACATTTTTAGTTGTTTCAGATTTTCATGTAAGAGCTTTTAACATTGCTAAAAGAGGAGAAGGCTTGGAAATGAGAAACGGAAGTATACTTTCTTGGGAAGACTACGTAAACCATCATATAGAAGGCTACTTTAAAAACGAAAGTGACTCACCTTTCACTTTCGGAATCTTATACTATTTAGGTGAAGGTTATACTGTTCAAGAAGTGAAGACTACCGGGGAGACGGTTTTTACTGCGAAAGATGGTGAATTAATCTATGATATCCTTAATGGATATGCGAACTAAGGGGGAAAAAATGGGGAAGAT
>DAIDKD010000135.1 GCA_027451065.1 Bacillaceae bacterium
ATTAATATTTTGATATCTCTCCAATAATTCTTGAATTTTATCATCTGTGCGAAGTAAGCGGTCATTATAGCGTACTACCGTTACATTATCCGTCATCCATTCTCCTAGCTCTTTATGAAGTAAATAAGCATTCTCTCTTCCGGTCATTTTGGTAATTTTTTCATAACGATTTTGTTCTGCCTTGACATTTTCATCAAATAAACGTGAGGATAAATCATTTGTGGATTTCTCTATTCCTTTTATGTACCGCACAGCACTTGGGCCAGCAATCATCCCGCCATAAATAGCTGACAACAATGAATTTGCCCCTAAGCGATTGGCACCATGCTGGGAATAATCACACTCACCTGCAGCGAAAAATCCTGGGATGTTTGTTTGCTGTTCATAATTAACCCAAATTCCGCCCATGGAATAGTGAACAGCTGGGAAAATTTTCATCGGTAATTTGCGAGGGTCATCACCTACAAATTTTTCGTAGATTTCCATGATTCCACCAAGCTTCACATCTAGCTCTTGAGGATCCTTGTGGGAAAGGTCTAAATAGACAACATTTTCACCATTGACGCCAAGCTTTTGATCTACGCACACATTGAAAATTTCACGGGTTGCAATGTCACGAGGCACTAAGTTCCCATATGCCGGATATTTCTCCTCTAAGAAATACCAAGGTTTCCCATCTTTATATGTCCAAATACGCCCACCTTCACCACGTGCTGATTCACTCATCAAACGTAATTTGTCGTCTCCGGGAATTGCTGTTGGATGAATTTGAATAAACTCTCCATTTGCGTAATATGCACCTTGTCGATATACAGCCGCTGCTGCGGAACCTGTATTGATAACAGAATTTGTTGACTTACCGAAAATAATCCCCGGTCCTCCAGAAGCCATAATCACAGCATCTGCTTGAAAATGTTGTATTTCCATTGTTTTTAAGTCTTGAGCAACAATTCCCCGACAAGCACCTTCATCATCAATAATCAGTCGTAGAAATTCCCAACCTTCAAACTTTCGTACTAGTCCATCTACTTCATGACGACGTACTTGTTCATCTAAGGCATACAGCAGTTGCTGTCCCGTTGTTGCTCCTGCAAAAGCTGTCCGGTGGTATTGTGTGCCACCAAAACGGCGGAAATCTAATAAACCTTCTGAAGTTCGGCTAAACATCACTCCCATTCTGTCAAATAGATGAATAATTCCTGGTGCAGCCTCACACATTGCTTTTAC
Source organism: Bacillaceae bacterium (assembly GCA_027451065.1). Classification (GTDB taxonomy): domain Bacteria; phylum Bacillota; class Bacilli; order Bacillales; family Bacillaceae_G; genus DAIDKD01. The sequence goes on from DAIDKD010000135.1 coordinate 1,228, forward strand.
AGGTGGTTGGTTTGCTAAAAAATCTCCACCATATACTGTATCATCAAAATGTTCCCAAGGAGAGTCTCCCTCTCCTTTTGTATTTACTGCACCATTAATTCCACCTTGAGCACAAACAGAATGGGAACGCTTTACAGGAACTACTGAGAACAAATCAACCTTCACTCCTAACTCAGCCGCCTTAATCGTAGACATTAAACCAGCCAATCCCCCGCCAACAACAATGATGCTATTAGACATTTTTTTACACTCCTTATGAGAAAAGTGGAGGTGGCTTGCTCAGCTTGCGAAGGAGGCTGAAAGTCATCCCTTGCGGAAAATAGGGATTTATTCTTTAAGGTGCGGTTTTTCACCTTAAAAATAAATCATCTTTTCCACAGCAAGCTAGCCACCGGAACTAGACAAATCTTATTAGAAAAATAGAAGCACCTTGGTCAGCTTCCCTCGAAAAATGTTCTTCACACCTAAAGGCACTTTTTCCCTTTACGGTGGGAAGGTTATTTTAAGACGGGAAGCTAGGTGCTGGAACTAGATAAAAGCTAAAATGGTACGAATACTTACAATAGCCAATCCAGCAAATAAAATCATCGTTGCATAAGATGCAATTTTTTGAGAATGTGGTGTCACAGTGATTCCCCAACTGATGCAGAATGACCACAAGCCATTCGTAAAGTGAAAGATTGTTGATAGAACCCCTACGGTATAAAATGCAATCATAAACGGGTTGGAAAAAATACCAGCCATCATATCATAATCAACATGTTGACCTAACTGGGCTTGGACACGAGTTTGCCATACATGCCAACCGATAAAGATAAAAGTAATAACTCCTGTAACTCTTTGTAAAACAAACATCCAGTTACGGAAATATCCATATGTACTTGTATTATTTTTAGAAGTAAGAGCAATGTGAATGCCGTATAAAGCGTGATATAAAATAGGAAGAAAAATAACAACGATTTCTAGGAAGTAACGGAATGGAAGGTTAGCCATAAAATCTGCTGCAGCATTAAATGCTTCTGGGCTACGTGTTGCAAAATTGTTCACCAGTAAGTGTTGCAACAAAAATATCCCTACTGGAATAACCCCTAAGAGCGAATGGAGCCTACGTTGAAAGTAGCCATGGTCTTTTTTCATTAGAATCCCCCTTACATATGAATTGTCCCAAAGTTGTCATAGAGTTTCATTCTCATAAACTATAAAAATGAAATGAATATTCTAAATTTTTATGACATTTTTATTTTACAGCTTTTACCAATTGCAAGCAAGAGAAATGGTTAATAGGAAATACAGACTGTCTCAAATGGAAACAGGCACCAATTCACATAGCCTGCAAAAAAAAATGGTACATATCTACAACATTTCGTTTTATAATAGAGAAAAGAAACGAAGGTGAAAGAAGGAAGAGATGATGGAAACTAAATTAGACGTAAATTTACTACAACATACAGAAGTATCTGGATTTGCATACGAGTTGTTAAGAGGAGAAGTCCTTTTTAATCTTTTAGGAAAAGAAATACATTCTATCTTATACTGGGAAGGAAAGAATATCGCAAACAATTATCCAATGCAAACGATGGATGAAATTATTACCTTTTTTGAAAAAGCAGGTTGGGGAAATCTACAAATAACCAATGAAAAAAAGAATGAATTAACCTTGGAATTAACAGGTGATTTAATAACATATCGCAGTCATGAAAACAAGGAGGCAACTTACCAATTAGAAGCCGGCTTTTTAGCCCAGCAAATTCAAATGCAGAAAAAATGCATTACAGAAACATATCAACAACAGAAACAACGTAATCAGACAGTTTTGTTTACTGTGCAATGGGACCCGAAGGATGTTGTTGAAGAAAGCAATCAATAGTCAAATACTGATGATAAAAAGGCGGAATAAATCAACGTAACTCTGACATACTCCGCCTAGAAATCTCGTTTATATTAGTTTATCCATAAACTAGACAAAGAATCATTATGACTTAGAAAGTACTGATATGAGATGGACTATACTTCTTGAAAGAATTGTGGTAAGTGCTCCTTATGAGCATCTAGCATTTCATCTAGTAATTCTTTTGCTTTTGATCCACTTGTTACAAGCGGATTCAATGTAAAGGCTTGCAGTGCTTTCCCGTAATCACCTGTAACCGCTGCCTCAATTGTCAATTCTTCCATAGCTTTCATCACTTGGAGTAATCCTTTTTGAGCTGATGGCATCTGTCCAAATTGAATTGGTTGTGGTCCAGCAGCAGTAATATAGCATGATACTTCGACTGCACTATCTACTGGTAAATCTGGTACTGTTCCGTCATTACGTGTACTTACAACCATAATTGTTCCTTTATTATTATGAATGGAGTTAATCATTTCACATGCGGCATCACTATAGTGAGCTCCTCCACGCTTTGATAATTGTTCTGGTTTTTCATGTAAATCTGCGTTCTTATAAACTTCAAATAGTTCTTCTTCTACCTTTTTAACTTGCTCTGCCCGAGTTCCAATTGTATTATACTCTTCTAATTGGTGCTCTAGCATCTCACCCGTCAAATAATAGTAACTATGATAACCACATGGAATCATTCTCAAATCTTTAACTTGCTCATAATTCAATGAGAATTGAGGGATATTTGCTAGCTGTGCATTTTTTTCTCTAGATTCTGGTGAAAAGATAGCATTGATGATATCCATTGTACGCTCTTGACCTTTGTTATCGAAAACTCGATGCCAATGCAGATGGTTTATCCCACCAAATTTAAGAAGTAGCTCATCTTCTGGTTGTTGTAATACTAAACTTGCTATTTTAAAGCTACCGATTGGTACATTACATAACCCAACTACTTTATCCCACTTACCGTACTTAAGTACAGCTTCAGTTACCATTCCTGCAGGATTCGTAAAATTAATTAGCCATGCATCAGGACATAGTTCTTTCATATCTTCAACAATATCTAAGATGACAGGAATTGTTCTGAATGCTTTAAACATTCCTCCTGCACCATTTGTTTCTTGTCCTATCATTCCATATTTTAACGGAATTCTTTCATCTTTAATTCGAGCATCTAATAACCCAACACGAAATTGCGTTGTAACGAAATCAGCATCTTTTAATGCCTTACGGCGATCTAATGTTAGATGGACCTCACAGTCAAGACCTGCTGCTTCAATCATTCGTTGTGCCAACTTTCCAACAATTTCTAACTTTTCCTTACCTTCCTCAATGTCAACTAACCATAGCTCACGAATCGGTAATTCATCAAAGCGTTTGATAAATCCTTCCATCAGTTCTGGTGTGTAACTAGAACCTCCACCAATTGTAACAATTTTAATTCCCTTTTTCATTAAATCCTACTCCCTTCAACATAATGATACAATGCAAATATTACTTATAGATTTCACATTTGCACTAACAGTTCATAACCACATTATTAATTATACAATTCGCATTTTTGAAAAACAAGAAAGCGCTTGTTTCTTTTGGTGTAACAAAATACTTTCGAAAATTTTATAGCAATCAACAAATAAGTGCACATATAATATTAGATTCTTGCTAACCGTTTGCCATTATGCTGTTTTTCTCATCATATTTTGAATATAGCCACTTCTTAAAATCTATGATAAAATGAGACTAATTAGATGAAGACAGATACCACTTTTCATTACTATTTATAATACAAGCACCAGCGGAGAAACGGAGATTTTATGAATATTGATTTATTTAATTATGAAAAAATTAAAAGTTTTAATGAATTAGAAATGGATGTTTATAACTTTGTAATAAAGCATACTGACAAAGTTACAACTATGACCATTAGAGAGCTAGCCGCAGCAACTTTAGTATCTACAACAGTAATTCTTCGTTTTTGTAAAAAATTAGGTTGCAACGGGTATTCTGAGTTTAAAGTAAGGCTTAAAATGTCTCTGATTGACACTTCAGAAGCAATCGAAGAAAAAGAGATTTCCTCAATTATAGATAATTTAGATAAAGCTCAAGGCGAAGTAACGCAACAATTATTAGAAGATGCTGCTAGTATAATTTGTTCAGCAAAAACTGTAATCTTTATGGGTGAAGGAAAAAGCGGATCGGTAGCAAATTATGGATCGAAGCACCTCACTGATATGGGGAAATTATGTTTTTCTATCTCTGACGTCACTTTTATAATGCCAAACGATAATCATAAAGAAACAGTTTTAATTATCATGTCTGTTTCAGGAGAATCCCCTGTCATGATTCATCAAGCAAGTAATTTAAAAAGATTAGGGGCAACAATTATTTCAATCACTAATAATTCTCTTAGTACTATTGCTAAAATGTCTGATTTAGTTCTTTCATATATCGTGCCATCAATAGAAATAGCTAGGTATGATTCTTTTAGAATTGATGGTACAACACAGGTACCTGCAGTTTTTTTACTTGAGTCATTAGGTATGAAAGTTCGTCAGTATTTAGATGCTCAAAACAGCAAATAATTTAAGAAAATGAATTTCTATATGAGCTATTGACAATTTGAGAAAGAGTTTTTTTAGAAACTATGGAAAAACAAACGGGCTGTGCGGAATAGTTTTTTTACCTCCTCACAGCCTTACGAATATGGTTTCTCCACGATAGATTTCTTTTCTAACAAACAACAATAAGACTAATGCTATCACAACAAGGATAGTACCAATAAAAAAGGTGAAGTTAATCACATCAACTCCTGCCTACCTAACAATTTCTTCTCGTACGACCTCAGATAAAGACAATCCTATTTTACGATAACTATTAAGTAGTTAAGACGTCATTTGGATAAGTGCTTCTATTAGAAACTATCATTTATAATATTTAAATGGTGAAATAATGCTCCTATTAAATTGGAATCATTCCTAAATTCACAAGGAACTATTTCAACTTTAGGTACATATAATTTGAACATTCCTTGATTCATTTGATCATACATCTTATCTATATTTTTTTTGATGTATTCTAAAAGTATCGGTTGAGCACTAATTCCACCACCTATGGCTATTTTTTCTGGTGAAATAATAGCCTGTAGGTTAAAAATCTGTGTTACTATATTTTGGGTATAATTATCTAGTATTGCTAAAATTGTTTGATCACCGTTGTTTGCATATTCAAAAAACTCATAGCCATCCATTTTTTCAACACCCTTGGCATGTGAAGCTTTAGATGTTAAAAGCATTACACTACCAAGTGCTCCCCATGAAAACATTGGATTTGAAGGCTCTTCACAATTTGCACGTACATGACTAAACTCTCCTGCATAAAATCCGTGCCCTTTATGTAGCTTGCCGTCAATGATAACTCCCCCACCTACACCAGTTCCTAATGCGATAACAGCTCCATGCTTAACTCCTCGCATGCTTCCCTTCCAAATTTCAGCTAAGGCTGCTGATTTCCCATCATTTTCAAGTGTTATTGTGGTAGGGCAGCGCTTTTGTAATACTTCCACAAAATTTAAATTGGCATTAAAATGTAACGAGCCACCAAAATACATATATCCCGTATCAGAATCCAAAACACCCGGGAGACTGATAGCGATTCCATTTATATCATCTTGATATTTATCATATATTTCTCCTATTGATTCAACTAAAACTTCCATGTTATCTCTAATGGTATCAATTAAACCCTTTTCTAAAATAGTTGCATCCTCAGTCATATGTGCAAACTTAATAGCCGTACCACCAATATCAAAAACCAAATACTTTTTCACATTAAACCTCCCAAATGATAACATAATACATACCAGATTTCTAACCACTAAAAATAGTCCGACGGTTGCAAACTTACTATAAATAGTGGTTAGAGTCTGCTCTTTACCTTTTATTAAGTGTATAATATTGACTATTATATTTCTTTTCCATTAGTTGCTATTACATTTTTGTACCAGTCAAATGATTTTTTCTTTGTACGTTTTAAAGTTCCATTCCCTTGGTCGTCTTTATCTACATAAATAAAACCATAACGCTTACTCATTTCACCGGTAGAAGCACTTACAAGATCAATACATCCCCACATCGTATAGCCTAAAAGATCTACTCCATCTAGGTTGACAGCATCAATCATTTCTTTTATATGACTACTCATATATTCAATACGATAGTCGTCTTCTACATATCCATTAGCATCTGGCTTATCATGAGCTCCTAAACCATTTTCTACTATAAATAACGGATTTTGGTATCGATCATATAAATCATTTAAGGTGCTTCTTAATCCTTTAGGATCAATTTGCCATCCCCAGTCGCTTTCTTCTAAGTGAGGATTTTTAACTCCTGTAAACATATTTCCACCTGTTTGTGCTAATAATTCAGGATTAGCAGTAGCAACACGTGTCATATAATAAGAAAATGCCACAAAGTCTACTGTGTTATTTTTTAAGATTTCTTCATCTCCCTCCTCAAAAGGAATTGAAAGACCTTTTCTTTCTAAATCCTTTAATAAATAATTAGGATATTCTCCTCTTGATTGAACATCAATAAAGAATAGATGATGTCTATCAGACTCAATTGCTTTCCATACATCATCTGGATGACATGAATAAGGATATGTTTTACCTCCCGCCATCATACATCCGATATGAAAGTTAGGGTTTATCTCTTTCCCAATTTTAGTGGCTAATGCACTAGCTACTAATTCATGGTGAGATGCATTGTATTTAACTTGCCACTCGTTTTCATCTTCTCCAATAAAAAGTCCTGCACCCATGAATGGGAAGAATAAAATAACGTTAATTTCGTTAAAGGTAATCCAGTACTTCACTTTATCTTTATAACGTCTAAATATAGTCTCAGCATATTTAACATAGTGATCAATCATTTTACGACTTTTCCATCCGCCAATAGATTTAACTAATCCCATTGGAGTATCAAAGTGACAAATTGTAACTAATGGTTCGATGCCGTGTTTCATACACTCATCAAACACTTCGTCGTAAAATTTTAACCCTTCTTCATTTGGTGTTTCTTCGTCACCATTTGGGAAAATTCTTGACCAGGCTATCGACATACGGTAACATTTGAATCCCATTTCTGCAAATAAAGCAATGTCTTCTTTGAAGTTCTCGTACATATTGATTGCTTCTTTTCCAGGATAATAGTATCCTTCTTCAAAATCAAACATCTTTTTCTTTCCCATTGCAACAGGAAAACGATCAGGTCCATGGGGAATAACGTCTACGTTAGCCAAACCCCTTCCACCTTTATTGTAACCACCTTCACATTGGTTTGCAGCAGTTGCTCCACCCCAGAGGGAGCACGGGGACGTGGAGCTGACGATCCCGGATTCTTCGGGCAAGGTTGACGTTGCGGGCGGCGCGGCCACGAACCTCGACCTTTATTCGGACTGGCAGATTTTCTCGAACCGGACGGGCTCGGCGGCGCTTACGAATCTTGCGGATCG
>DAIDKD010000136.1:0-4816 GCA_027451065.1 Bacillaceae bacterium
TTGTGGACTGGGTGCCCTTTACCCAGTCCACAAAACCCCTATGCGATGTTCATCTCATAGGTTTGACGAAATGGAAACTTGAACTTACAATGACAGTATAGATGCAAAATGTCTTTCATTGCTCATAGATGAGAATTATAAAAAATGTGAATGGAGATGAGATGCTGATGATACAGGTGAAAGAGAACCTAGACCCTATTTTTGAAACATTAGGCTTGCTTTATACAGCAAGACATGCAGAAACGTTGGAACTTCAGATGATTACAGTGTTAAATGAGCTAGGGCTAGATGGAAAAAATACATTCCAACAGGAATTTACTATGTACAGAAAGTATGTAGAAATTTTTACTGAGGATAAAAGAACAAATGAATATGATGACTTTTTCTTTGGAGAGTATGACAATGATTTTTTCTTTATGATGATAGAAATCCTCGTTGAAAAACAAGAGTTGTTCACAACCTTCACGGAGATTCCTTCTGAACAGTTAAAGAGAGAGATTATCCGTCGCTATTCAGAAATTTATGAGGAGGATGTGGACATAAGTGATGTGAATGATTTTGATGAAATTTTCTCATTTTTAACAGAAAGTAAACTCAATGATAGTGTAAAATGGAAACTGGCCAATCTGATGAAAAACCCAAAGAAATATTATCAAGGATTGGTGAATCTTGTAAAGGATAACCTCTTCGCTTTTGAAAAAGCGAGGGAAACTGTAGAAAAAGAATTGGCTGACTGCTTAGAGATTTATCAATCAAGAATGAAGCAAAAGCAAGACAAAGTTTTTTGGGGCTTTATTGATGGGATGACAACGGTTCAATATATCAATCCAACCCTAGCTTTTGCGGCTAGTCAAGTGTTAAATGAAACGAACAGTTACTATGGATTGCTTAGTGAACGAATATTGAAATTAGGTAATGATAAAGTAATTGCGAAAGAGGCTTTGGTGATGAAATTTAAAGCGTTAGGGGACAGTAGCAAATTTGAAATATTACTGTCGTTGAAGGATGCTCCAAAGTATAATTTGGAAATAGCGGAGACCCTAGGATTATCAGCGTCTACCGTATCTCATCATATGAACGCCCTTCTTGTCTGTGGTCTGGTCAGTGTCAGGAAGGAAAGTGGCAAAGTATATTATCATATTGAAAAAGAAGGATTAGAAAAATTAAAAGAAGAAATCAATCAATTTTTCATGTAAAAAGAAAGGGAGAATGTAGACATCATGAATACATACGAGGAAGCATTACATTGGATACACAGTCAACTAAAATTTGGTATCAAGCCTGGTTTAGAAAGAATGGCATATATGCTTGAAAAGTTAGGAAATCCAGAACGACGTTTGCAAGCCATTCATATTGCTGGTACCAACGGCAAAGGCTCTACTGTCAGTTATATTCGCCAAATGTTGCAAGAAGCGAATTATGAGGTGGGGACTTTTACTTCCCCGTACATTGAGCAATTCAATGAACGAATCAGCGTGAATGGCACACCGATTTCTGATCAAGAGATGTTAGAGCTGGCTCAAATTATTCGACCAGTTGTGGAAGAAACGAGAGAAACGGAGCATGGTGATGTAACTGAATTTGAGATTATTACGGTCATGGCAATGTATTATTTTGCGAAAGTGCACCCTGTAGATTATGTAATTTTTGAAACAGGTATGGGAGGGCGATTAGACTCAACCAATGTCATTCACCCTCTTCTGACAATCATTACTAATGTTGGCTTTGACCATACAGAAATCCTTGGTGACACAGTAGAGGCACTTACTTTTGAAAAAGCAGGAATCATGAAACCAGGGGTTCCGGCAATTATCGGGGTAAAACAAGCTGAAGGTTTAGATTTAATTGGGAATATAGCAGAAGAAAAAAGAATTCCATTATATGTGGCGAAACAAGATTTTTCAGTAGAGCATATGAGGTCATCAGTTGAGGGAGAAGAGTTTTCCTTTTCAAGTGCCCTTGGAACTTTGCAAGATGGAAGAATTGCAATGAAAGGTATTCATCAAGTAGAAAATGCCTCTCTTGCTCTCATGGCAATCTACTATTTAAAAGCATATCGAGCATTGGACATTGATGAAGAACAAATAAAGAGAGGCCTGTTAAAAACAAAATGGATTGGAAGGTTTGAAACTGTCAAGCAGCATCCGACAGTTATCATAGACGGAGCCCACAATCCAGAAGGAATAGACAGCCTTGCCCAAACAGTTCAAAGTCACTATCCAGATAAAAAAATTACCGTATTATTCAGCGCGTTAGGTGATAAAAAATTACATGAAATGGTGCCGAAACTAGAAAAATTTGCAGACCAACTTATCTTCACAACCTTTGACTACCCAAGAGCTGTACACCCAAATATCATGGCTCAACATGCAAAGCTGGAGCATCAAACCTATGAAAATTATCAAGAAGCTATTGAACAAGTATTACACAATATGACTGATAACGAAGTATTCATCATCACAGGCTCACTATACTTCATTTCACTCGTCAGGAAGTTATTCGTATAAAATCAGAGAGACCTCTATTGCATAAGTGCAGTAGAGGTCTCTCTGATTTTACAATAAATATTTTTCGCGCGACAGACTTCGAGTTCTTTTTCATACTAGATATGGTAAGATGCAAGAAATATATAAGGTACAGGGGGAGTGGAGGGGTGGACAAGCAAGTAAAAAAAGATGCAAAGCTGTCAGTGAAGAACAATGAAAGTAAACGTACTTTTGGAGGGAGTGAATCATTTCCTTGGATTCTTCCAGAGCAAGCAGGAGAACAAGAAAATGTTATTATGTTAGATGAGAAGCGGAAGAAAAAAAGGAGCATTCCTAAAGTGAAAGAAGAAATGAATGAACTACTCCAACAGAAAAGAAAGAAAAGAAGAAATAGAGAAGGGATGCTTTTTGTTTTGTTTGCTGTGGTAATCGGGGTCGGCTTTGGTCTTGGGTTATTAAAGATGATACAATCTTCATCGGAACAAACAGCCGCTTCTGTGGAGGAGAAAAGTGTTTCTATTACTCTGGATTCATTGGAAGTGTATATTTTGCAAAGTGGCGCGTTTACTGATGTAAGTAGAGCTGAAAAATTAGAAGAACAATTATTGATGGAAGGAGGACCGGCTACGATTATCGAAGCAGATAAAGCGTATGTTATCTCAGGAATCGCTGCTACTGAAGAGAATATTGATAAAATAAATGAACAGGGAACAGCGTATAAAAAAACATTTACTATACCAGCTGCGGACATGGAGAGTAGCAATGAACAAGAAGGAGAAAAAATCCAGCTGATTAGAAATATCATTGAAAAAATGATTCAATCTGACGGGGCAACATCAGAAGAAGAGTGGACAGAATTATCAGAACAAGTAGAAACATTAAAAAAAGTAGAAAGCAATAAGGAAGATAAGGAACTGTATGAATCGACATTGAAGGCATATGAAGTGTTAACGTCCAATAAAGGTAATATAAATACCCAGACACAACAAGCTCTATTAGATTGTTTTGACAATTATCAAAAATACATTTATAAGGGAATCGAAGTAAATTAGTTGAGTGATTTTTTACGGACAGTGCAAATTCAAGTAAGAATAATGTACTGTCTTTTTCATTAACCAAAAATTAATTTTTTTAGAATTGTTCATAGGGTTTTGTTATGTTAATATAAGAGTGTATCTTCCATCAGAGAAAAGAGTGAAAAAATGAAAGAAATAATTTTGGCATCAGCTTCCCCACGCAGAAAAGAATTGTTAGAGCAGCTACATATTCCTTTTTCTGTTTCCCCAAGCATAGTAGAGGAAAAAATCGAAGGGATTGCAACGCCGGCCGATATTGTCATGTTACTTGCTTTACAAAAGGCGAATGATATTGCACAAAAACATAAAAATGCAGTGGTGATAGGTGCAGATACTATTGTTACCTATGACGGAAAGATTTTAGGAAAACCTCATACAGAAAAGGAAGCGCACTCAATGTTGCGACTTTTATCTGGAAATATTCATGAAGTATATACTGGCGTAGCGATCGTTTGTGATGAAGAGCAGTTAACATTTTATGAAAGAACAGAAGTTACTTTTTATGAATTAACTGATGAGGAAATCTACGATTATATTGAAAGCGGTGAACCAATGGACAAAGCTGGCGCATATGGCATACAAGGTTTGGGTGCGGAGTTTGTCAAAAAAATAAACGGAGACTACTTTTCTGTTGTAGGTTTGCCGATTGCGAGACTAAAGCGTCATTTGAAATCAATAGAACTTTTGTAATAAGCAGTGTTGTCTGAGAAAATACCTCTTCTCAGACAGCTCCCTCATCACATCAAGTCGTACACCTCCTCATATCATATATGCCACAATTTTGTTAATCCACCTCTTCCAAATAAAATTTTTTAGAATGGAGAGAACATATTGAATAATGAAGGTATTCCACTACAAGATATTCAAAAAAATTGCCGACCGAGAGAACGTTTGATAAACGATGGACCTCAAAGTTTATCTGACCAGGAATTACTAGCTATTTTTCTAAGAACTGGTACAAAAAGCGAATCTGTTCTGCACTTAGCCGCGCGGATGTTACAACAGTTTGACGGATTTCGTATGCTGAAAGAGGCAACAATTGAAGAAATCACAACAATCAAAGGAGTTGGATTAGCCAAAGGAATTCAAATTTTGGCTGCCTTCGAGCTAGGAAAAAGAGTGAGTCGTTTACAATTTAATGAGCGCTACTCCATTCGCAGTCCTGAAGATTGTGCTTTATATATGATGGATGAAATGCGTTTTCTAACTCAGGAGCATTTTGTTTGTTTATATCTCAGCACCAAAAATCAAGTA
>DAIDKD010000136.1:4826-8623 GCA_027451065.1 Bacillaceae bacterium
CAGACAATTTTCATAGGCGGACTGAATTCTAGCTTGGTTCACCCACGAGAAATCCTCAAAGAAGCAATTCGTCGTTCAGCAGCCTCTTTTATTTGTTTGCATAATCACCCATCAGGCGACCCAACCCCCAGCAAAGAAGATATCGAAGTGACAAAGCGATTAATTGAATGTGGAAAAATTATGGGGATAGAATTACTAGATCATATTATTATTGGGGAGCATAAATATGTCAGTTTGAAAGAAAAAGGACATTTTTAGGTCTACCAAAATTTTAAAAAGTGTTATATAATATTGTTTATGGGATTTTTCATGGTTTAATAAAAAATAATATTCATTTTTAATTACAAATAGAAAATAAAAGCACTCTGGATTCAGAAAGGAAGATACGAAATGTTTGGAATAGGTGGATTTTCAAAAGATTTGGGAATAGATTTGGGCACTGCAAATACATTGGTATATATTAAAGGAAAAGGTGTAGTTGTACGTGAGCCGTCTGTAGTTGCTCTTGATACAAATACAAAGCAGATTGTAGCAGTAGGTAATGATGCGAAGAATATGATTGGTCGTACGCCAGGAAATGTTGTTGCTATACGTCCTATGAAAGACGGAGTTATTGCTGATTACGATACAACTGCAACAATGATGAAATATTACATTCAGCAAGCACAAAAAAATTCGGGAATGTTTTCCAGAAAACCAAATGTAATGGTGTGTGTTCCATCAGGAATTACTGCGGTGGAAAGACGTGCGGTTATTGATGCAACGAGACAAGCAGGTGCAAAAGATGCATATCCGATTGAAGAGCCATTCGCAGCAGCAATCGGTGCAAACTTACCAGTCTGGGAGCCGACAGGAAGCATGGTAGTTGACATCGGTGGCGGAACAACGGAAGTAGCGGTCATTTCCCTAGGAGGAATTGTTACAAGTCAATCTGTACGCGTAGCTGGAGATGAAATGGACGAGGCGGTTATCCAGTATATTAAGCGCACATATAATCTCTTGATTGGTGAACGGACTGCAGAGTTGCTAAAAGTTGAAATTGGTTCTGCGTCAACAGAAGGGGCGCATGAGTTTGGAGAATTAGATATTCGTGGGCGTGATTTGATTTCTGGATTACCAAAAACTGTTACGATTAAAGCGGAGGAAGTTGCGTCAGCTTTGCAAGACACAGTAGAGGCAATTATTGAATCTGTGAAAGTTACTTTAGAGAACACACCACCTGAATTAGCAGCAGATATCATTGATAGAGGAATCGTGTTGACAGGTGGAGGAGCGCTATTACGCAACTTAGATAAAGTGATTAGTGACGATACGAAAATGCCAGTATTTATCGCGGAGGATCCGTTAGATTGCGTTGCAATTGGTACGGGAAAAGCTTTGGACAATATTGATCAATTTAAAAATCAAACATATGACTCTTATCGCTAAGGGTAATTTAAAGTAAGTAGGTGCAGTGATGACACCATTTTTTCGTAATAAACGGTTAATAATTTTACTGGTAAGCTTTATCGTATTAGTAGCGCTGATTGGATTTACTATTCAGGGAGATCGGAGTTTGACTCTCCCTGAACAATTTACAAAAGATACAGTAGGGTTTGTACAAAGAATTGTCAAAATGCCGGCTCAATTTATCGTAACTTTTGTTGAGAATGTTCAAGATATAAAAAATGTATATGAAGAAAATAGACGATTAAAGGCCCAATTGGATGAGCATGTAACTCTTTCTTTGCAGGTAACTGCCTTAGAAAATGAAAATGAGGAATTAAGGGCTCTTCTTGAAAAAACAGAAGATGAAGTTCTCAGCAGTTACAGTCAAATTCATGCAACAGTAATAGCAAGAAATCCAAATCAATGGAACAATTTTGTTACAATTAATAAGGGCGAAACAGATGGAATCGAAGCAAACATGGCAGTAGTGACTTCCGGTGGACTAATCGGAAGAGTGAAGAGTACTTCACAATTTACGTCAACAGTACAATTATTAAGTGACGGAAGTAGTACAAATAGAATTTCGGCAGGCGTTCAAGGTGATGATACAATATTTGGATTAATAGAAGGCTATGATGAAAGTGGAGAACATCTCCTCTTTACAAGCATACCGTCAGATGCAGAGATTGAAGAGGGACAACTTGTTACAACGTCAGGGCTAAGTGGCATTTTCCCAAGTAATCTTCTTATAGGAGAGGTTGAGAGAGTGGAATTTGATGAATTTGGATTGACCCAAATAGCATATGTAAAGCCGGCAGCAAATTTCTATAATATCAACCACGTTATTGTCTTGGAAAGATTGGCGAGAGGTGCAGATACAGAGGAGGGAAGTGGGTGATGAAGCATAAACTCCTTCCCTTGTATTTTCTACTTTTATTAGTACTTGAAGGAACATTAGTGGCGTTATTGCCAGCTTCAGTCATGAGCTCAGGAAACATATTCGTACCGTATTTTCTCTTAATTTTCTTGTTGTTTATGACCGCCTATTATGATTCAAAAGCGGCTTTGTTTTATGCAGCTGGATTTGGATTGTTATATGATATCATTTATTTAGAAATTATAGGGGTCTATCTATTTGCATTTTTGGTAATCGTGTATCTGTTTTCTTTGTTGTTGAAATTCTTCTACGATTATTTATTTATTGTCGGTTTTTTAGCTGTTTTGGCAATTGCAGTAGTTGAGTATTATGGATATGGTTTTATGTTGTTAACGCAAAGAACAACCATGACACATCATACGTTCTTCTATCATCGCTTTCTACCGACTGTACTATTAAACCTAGGAGTTATCATTATTTTTAGTTACTTTTTGAGAAAATTCTTTACAAGATTGAAATCTAAGAAAGAAGATATGTAGTAAAAAAGGGTTTTACAAAATGTATGTCGAAATATTTCTGTTGAGGTGAGCGTTAGATATGAAACAAGATCAACAGTTGGTTACAATAAAAGGAACGAAGGATGGATTAACGTTACATCTCAATGATACTTGTTCTTTTGAGGATCTGCTGCAAGAAATAGATGAAAAGCTTTCTGCAAGTCAGGATGATGATAGTGGTAATCCATTAATTTCTGTTCATGTGAACATAGGCAACCGATTTTTGACGCCTGAGCAGGATGAGGAACTGCGAACGTTAATTCGAAAGGAAAAAAATTTTGTTGTCGAGACAATTGATTCCCGTGTCATTTCAAAAGAAGAAGCACTTGAATGGAAACGAAGCAATGAAATCATTTCTGTTGCACGAACGATACGCTCTGGTCAAGTATTAGAAGTAAAAGGTGATTTGTTATTAATTGGCGATGTGAATGCCGGTGGGACAGTTGCTGCAGGAGGAAATATTTTTATCATGGGAGTCTTGCGGGGTATTGCACATGCGGGCTGTTATGGAAACAAAAATGCTATCATCGCCGCTTCATTAATGAAACCGATGCAATTACGCATCAGTGATGTGATGAACCGTGCTCCAGATCATACGTATCCGGAAGATGGAAATGAAATGGAATGTGCATACATAGATGATGAAAATCATATTATCGTTGATCGCATTCAACTTCTGAATCATCTGAGACCTAATTTAACAAGGTTAGAAAGGAGAATGTAATTGTGGGAGAGGCTATTGTAATTACATCAGGAAAAGGTGGAGTTGGAAAAACAACAACCACAGCTAATCTAGGGACGGCTTTAGCGTTAGCTGGGAAAAAAGTATGTTTGATAGATACAGATATCGGATTGCGTAATCTAGATGTTGTAATGGGTCTTGAAAATCGAATTGTTTATGATTTAGTGGACGTTTCAGAGGGAAAGTGCCGCCT
>DAIDKD010000137.1 GCA_027451065.1 Bacillaceae bacterium
TGTTTGGGAAACTGAAAACGCTACAAAAGTTTTGGATATCACAAGTGAGCTGCTACGTTTTACTTCGGAAACGACAGTAGCCAATGCCAATGAACAGAACTTCACAAAAAATCAACAAATGATTTTAGAGAATGAAGCTGTCTTTATGCCGAATGGAACATGGATTGCTGGGGAAATGGTTGATGCGCCACGTGTTGATGGATTTGAATGGGGCATGATGTCATTACCGGCAGTAGAGAAGGGAGAACAGCGATATATTGTAACGACAGTGGAATCAGCATGGGTTCCGACAGATGCAAATAACAAAGAAACCGCCAAAGATTTTGTTGCGTTTCTATACTCTGACAAGTCAGCAGAAATTTTCGCAGAATCTGATGCAATTCAACCAATTCAAGGGATAACCGAAAAATTAAGCGACGAAATCAAACCATTTTATCGTATGTACGATGAGCCGAATATATCAGCTTTAGTGGGAGGGTTTGCGAGTACGCCTCCTGTAGAAGGTGTTGATATGAAGTCAACTTTATTTGATACGGTGAATAGCGTTATCACAGGGAACAAAACTGTTGAACAATGGCAGAAAGACCTTCATATAGCTAGTGAAAAATTAAGAGAAGCTGGCCAAGAATGAGGAAAGAGGGTGAAGAAAGTGAGTGCACAAAGAAGTAAAAACAGATTTGTGGCGTTGTGTATTTTGCCGTCTCTTATCCTATATATCATGTTTATGATTGTCCCTACATGTAATGTCTTTAGGATGTCGCTGTATAAATGGAGTGGTTTTTCTATCAATAAAACCTTTGTCGGCTTGGACAACTTCAAGATTTTATTCGAAGATATGCAATTTATACGTGCCTTTCAAAATACAATTTTGCTATTAGTAGTGGTAACAATTCTGGCAATGGGGTTGGCTCTGTTTCTGGCAACAATCATGACCAGGGAAAATCTGAAAGGAAATTTTTCCTACCGCTTTATTCTCTATATACCTAATATTTTATCTATTGTTGTCATTGCGGCAATATTTGGAGCGATTTATGATCAAACAAACGGATTACTGAACGGTATACTATCATTCCTTAAGTTAGAAAATTTACAAAGGATGTGGCTTGGTGATCAGCAAATTGTTATTTATAGTGTTGCGGTGGCAATGATTTGGCAGTCGGTTGGTTACTACATGGTTATGTATATGTCGAGTATGGCCAGCATTCCCGAGAGTTTATATGAGGCCTCTTCCCTTGAAGGTGCAAGTAAAGGAACGCAATTTTTTATGATTACTTTACCGCTTATCTGGCAAAATGTAAGGAATACATTAACATTCTTCATCATCAGTTCCATCAACTTGAGTTTTGTACTAATCAAGGCGATGACTGGTGGAGGGCCGGATGGAGCTTCAGAAGTACTATTAAGTTACATGTATAAGCAGGCATATACGAACTCTTCCTATGGGTATGGTATGGCAATCGGGGTAATTATTTTCATCTTCTCATTCGCATTATCCTTAATTGTGAGTAAAATTACGGACAGAGAAACATTTCAATATTAGGAGGTACACACATTGGAAAAGGAAATGAATATGACACATAAATGGTATAGATCCTTTATGTATATCATGATTATCATGATTGTCTTGTCGATTGCTGTTCCGGTCATTTGGGTTCTCGTCGCTTCTGTAAAAGAGAAGGGAGAATTCTATGGGAATCCATGGTCATTGCCAGAAGGATTATATTTTCAAAATTTTATTGACGCATTTCAGGATGCGAACATGGGGCAATACATGTTGAATTCAGTAAGTGTTACAGTGATAGCATTAATTATTTTGTTGGTGGTAGCGGTGCCAGCAGCCTATGCTTTGTCACGTTTTGATTTCAAAGGAAGAAAATTGTTAAATATCTTTTTCATGGGAGGTTTATTCATCAATGTGAATTATATCGTAGTGCCTATCTTTTTGATGTTGGTAAATGGTGACCGTACACTGCTTCATATTTTTCCCGATGGATTTTTTATTGATAATATCTTTGTATTGGCAATTGTATACGCTTCTACGACAATTCCTTTTACAATTTATCTATTAACAGGATACTTTCAAACGATACCGGCAATTTATGAAGAGGCAGCAATAATTGATGGGTGCTCACACTTGAAAACAATGATGAGTGTGATGATTCCAATGGCCAGACCAGCGATTAACACGGTGATTCTATTTAACTTCTTATCCTATTGGAATGACTATATTATTTCATTGACATTGATGCCAGGAGAGAAGAAAACATTACAAGTAGGTTTGTTAAATTTGATGACGGCACAAAAAGCAGCCGCTAACTATGGTCGACTGTATGCTGGTATGGTGATTGTCATGGTCCCAGCACTTATTCTATATGCAATTGTACAGAAGAAATTAATCGAAGGTATGTCTATCGGTGGAACAAAAGAATAAAGGAGAGAGAAACATGATAGAAAAAGGTAGGGTAACGATTCCTAGTGAAGAGGGATTTGCAGAACAAACGAAAATGATTGCTGAAAAGTGGGGAGCAGATGCAATTCGAGATTCTGATGGAACGGAATTGGATGCTGCTGTAAAAGCTCTAGGCAAAAAAATCTATGCAGCATATTTTCCGACGAGAGGGCACAATGAATTTATTGAAAAACATATGGATGAATGTCCTCAAATGTACTTGATGTCAGAAAGAGTAGTAGCAATGGAAGAACAAGTAACCATTCCTTTTATGGAGACGTACTACGAAGAACAATTGACGCCAAACTACCACGACAATCCTAAGCAATATTGGGAAGTTATCAATCGTACAACGGGGGAGATAATATCCGTAGATTTATGGGATGTAAATACTGAGAATCACACAGTTACGATTCACGGAACAATCCCATGGCATCAATATACAGTCTCATTTTTGGCTTATATCATTTGGGATCCAGTAGAAATGTATAATCATTTGACAAATAACTGGGGTGACAAACCACATGAAATTCCCTTTGATATTAGACAGCCAGCCTCTAATCAATTTATGTTCAGAACCTTTGCAAATTGGTTAGAGGAAAATCCAGATGTTGATGTCGTTCGTTTTACAACTTTCTTTTACCAATTTAGCCTTGTATTCAATCAGCTAGGACAAGAAAAATTTGTTGATTGGTTTGGCTATGGGGCAAGTGTTTCTGTCAAAGCACTAAAAGAATTTGAAGAGGAAAAAGGATATGCTTTACGTCCTGAAGATTTTATAGATGAAGGGTACTATCCATCTTCCTTTCGAATTCCTACGCAAAGGTATCTAGATTATATTGATTTTACAGCAAAATTTGTTTCTCAAACAGCAAAAAAATTAGTGGATATGGCTCACGAAAAAAATAAAGAAGCCATCATGTTCTTAGGCGATCAATGGATTGGAACGGAGCCTTACGGGAAATATTTTGAAGAAATCGGCTTAGATGCAGTAGTTGGTAGTGTTGGAGATGGAACGACACTGAGAATGATTGCTGATATTCCTCATGTGAAATATACGGAGGGGCGTTTCTTACCATATTTCTTCCCGGATACTTTTTTCGAAGGGAATGACCCAAGCATTGAGGCGATGGAAAATTGGTTATGTGCCAGAAGGGCTATTTTGCGGAAACCCATTGATCGAATGGGTTATGGCGGTTATTTAAGTTTAGCTAATAAATTCCCTAAGTTTATTGATACAGTTAGTGCCATCACCAATCAATTTCGTGAAATTCATGCTCATACAAAAGGAAGAAAACCCTACTCTGGTTTGAAAGTTGCCGTTTTAAACTGTTGGGGTCGTCTACGTACATGGCAGGCTTTCACAGTAGCCCATGCACTGTATTGTAAAGAAGCATATTCATATCACGGTATTCTTGAAGCATTAAGCGGAATGAATGTGGATGTTGAGTTTATCTCTTTTGATGACGTAATGGAGAAGGAGATCGATTCCTCCATAGATGTCATGATAAACGCGGGTGATTTCGGAACAGCATTTTCAGGTGGAGAAATCTGGAAAAATGAGAAATTAGTTGCTAACTTACGAAGCTGGATACATCAAGGTGGCGGCTTTGTAGGGGTTGGTGAACCAACGGCATGGCAACACCAAGGGCGATTCTTCCAACTGGCAGACTGTTTCGGTCTAGATAAGGAAGTTGGCTTCAGTCTTTCAACGGATAAATATTTCAAAGAAGTAACGGAAAAGCACTTTATTACAGAGGATACAAGCAGCTTCCATTTTGGCGAGAGTATGAAAAATATTTACTCTTTGCATGCTGATACAACTATTTTAGAATTTTCTAATGATGAAATTCATCTTGCTACAAATGAATTTGGAAAAGGACGGACTGTTTATATTGCTGGGTTGCCTTATTGTTTGGAAAACACTCGTTTGTTAATGAGAGCGTTATACTACGCTGCGGGTAAGGAGGCGGACATGTATCATTGGTTCTCCACAAACCTTCACTGTGAGGTAAATGTTTATCCCGAACAAAACGTGTATTGCGTAATAAATAATACAAACGATGTTCAGGAGACAATCGTATATTTAGGAAACGACAGCCAAAAGGCATGTATCTTAAAGCCGAATGAAATTGTTTGGGAGGAGTATGAATGAGTGATAAAGCACAGCAAACGGTAAGTATTGTCGCGAAGGTGATAGTATTTTGTCTCTCTATTTGGCTAGTAACGACTCAGCAAAGAGAAATCGGCTATATGAATCTGTTTTGGATGTTCGTTGGATTAAGTGGATTGCTTATTCTCATGTATTTATATAATCGTAAGCACAAATGATAATTTTTTAAGGAGCATAACTATGGATGTAAATAAAATTGCAGGCATCACGCCTTCCAAAAGGCAGTATGACTGGCAGAAGACGGAATTTTATGGCTTCATTCATTTCGGGATAAACACGATGACTGATAGTGAGTGGGGACGAGGGAATGAAGATATTTCAATTTTTAACCCTATGAAATTAGATGCGAATCAATGGATAAAGTCTTTCAAAGATGCAGGAATGAAAGGTGCTATTTTGACTTGCAAGCATCATGATGGATTTTGCCTGTGGCCAAGTAAACATACAAACTATACAGTAGCCAATACACCTTGGAAAAAGGGGAAAGGCGACATAGTCAAAGAGGTTGCAACAGCATGTAAGAAATATGGTTTAAAGTTTGGAATCTACTTATCACCATGGGACAGAGCAGATGCAAGTTACGGTACTGGCAAAGAATATGATGATTTTTATGTCAATCAGCTAACTGAATTATTGAGCAATTACGGCGAAATTTTTTGTGTATGGCTAGATGGTGCCAATGGTGAAGGGAAAAATGGCAAGAAGCAATACTATGATTGGAATCGTTACTATGAAGTAGTTCGCAAACTGCAACCAAATGCAGTCATCAGTGTTTGCGGACCGGATGTTCGCTGGTGTGGCAATGAGGCTGGTGCTACCCGTCGTAATGAATGGAGTGTTGTGCCGAAAGAATTGCAAGATGTAGAGAAAATTGTGGAGAAGTCTCAACAAGAAGATGATGGCGAATTTTCAAGAAAGGTACTTTCAATGGATGAGGATTTAGGTAGTCGTGAAGTTTTGAGGGATTATCAAGGTGAATTAGTGTGGTATCCTGCTGAGGTAAATACTTCCATTCGTCCAGGGTGGTTTTACCATGAAAAAGAAGATAGTGAAGTGAGAACCGCTGTCGAACTGTGGGACATATACAAGCGTTCAGTCGGTGGGAATGCCACTCTCCTGTTAAATGTGCCACCAGATAAAGATGGGGTATTCTGTTCAGAGGATTGTAAGCAGTTAGTTGAACTAGGAAAAATGATTGTTGCAATGAGAAATCCACAACTATTAGAAGAAGCAACTGTAAGGTTTTCTAGTAACCAAACCAATGTTTCAGAGAGCTCAATCATGAATCTAAATAATGATGTAGGGTACTGGGCTCCTGAGCAAGATGATCATCAGCCTACAATTTACATTCATTTTGCTAATGAAGTGAGCGCCAATACATTTATTATGAAAGAGCAAATTACGAAAGGTCAACGTGTGGAGCATTTTAAAGTATATAGTAAACATAGAAATGACTCTAATTGGACATTACTTTTTGAAGAAGATATCGTTGGTTATGAACGGATTGTAGACTTCTCAGAAACAACTATTACAGATTTGAAAATTGTTTTTACGGAATATAGAGAGTATCCAACAGTATCTGGTATTCATGTAGCTAAGTTGTAAAATAATGTAGAGAAAAGAAAATGGTACAGGGAAGTTCCTTGTCCCTGTACCATTTTCATTTTATCCGTTATGTTCACTATTCTAATGCTCAATTATCATCATGTAAATATCTCGTTAGCAACTACATGAGCAACTGGAAACTTTTTGTCTGTTGTACTTGTGCCATGTCACTCAACTAAACCAAACCCAAGGAGGACTTTTATCAATTGCTAGCCCAACGATTTGAAATTCCAAATTCTTCAGAAATTTGTTTTGTTGTTACTTTTCTACAAGAGAATTAATAATATGTGCTACAGCGTTGAAATCATCTTCATTCAATTCTGTTAACTTGAACATAATTTCTTTCGTTTTATTGTCTTTATTTTTTACGAGTTCAGCAATAAAGTTAGCTAACTGTGCTTGTTCTTTATCTTTAATATATTTTTCTCCTTCACCTGTACGGAGCCAATGTTCGCTGACATAAAATTCAGAAGAAATGACTTTAAGAACCACATCTGTAGGAATAACTTTTCCATACTCATATGTTGCATAAGCGTCTCTACTTGTACCAATCTTTTTTGCAAAAGCACCTTGTGTTAATTTGTTTTCTGCTCTTAATTCTTTTAAGCGCTCCTTTAGCAAAAGTAACCCCTCCTTGTTCAATTATAAAAAATTATAACACAAAAAAAGTTTGTAAACACAAGGTATAATTTATTGTTTTATTGAAAGTGGTTGTAAACACAAAAACGATATGTTATATTGTGTTTGTAACCGTAAATTTAAGGGGGGTGGAAGTGGATGGGAACACAAAAATACAAAAAAATGCTTATAAATGTTGAACAATTAAGTGAAAGTAACAAAGCTTACATAATTGGAATATTAGATGGCTTGAAGTGTAGCAGGTCGCAAGAGAAAAAGTATCCAACTCAAAAAACAGCTACGTAACATATTTATTTTGTTTATTTAATGAAGTTACAAAAAGAGTAAGTCTTTTATAAGAATACAAGATAGCAAATCGTATGTATTGAAGCGATGTTTTAGATGACACGATTAGAATGTAACTATTAGGAGGAGAATAATCATGGACAAGTTTGTTTTATTATTGGAAGAGAAGATTTTACCAAGGGCAAACATAATCGGTTCGCAAAGGCACATGCTTGCAATTAGAAAAGGAATTATCGCCACGTTACCTTTAACAATTGTTGGTTCATTTTTTACCATTTTGCTGAATTTACCAATTGACTCATTGGCACAGATGATAGAGCCTTATCGAGAAATTTTGGATATTCCTTTTCGATATACAGTAGGTATACTGTCGTTATATGCAACATTTGGGATTGCATCAGCCTTAGCCAAAACGTACAATCTAGATTCTTTAATATGTGGTATGTTATCTTTGTTAGCTTTTCTAGTGACAGCAGCACCACCGTTAAGAGTATTTGAAGAAGTAGAGGGAGTGATTGGAGCTGGGCGTTACATAAATATTAGCAATTTAAGTTCTTCTTCGCTTTTTGCAGCAATTGTAACCGCTATATTATCTGTTGAAATTTATCGTTTCTTATTGGAGAAGGACGTCAAAATTAAAATGCCCGAGGGGGTTCCACCAGAAGTTGCCAACTCATTTATCGCATTGATTCCAGCAGCAATCATTCTTGTTTTATTCTGGGTCATTCGTCATATTTTTAATTTTGATATTAACAGTGTGTTAAGTACAATCTTAATGCCATTAAAAGATGTTCTGACTGGAAATAGTCTCTTCGGTGGTCTACTGACAGTTTTCTTGATAACTTTCTTCTGGGTATTAGGGATTCATGGTCCGGCAATTATGGGTCCGGTTATTCGACCATTTTGGGATATGTCTATCGCAGAAAATATGGATGCTTTCCAAGCTGGTGCTAGTGCGAATCATTTGCCAAATATTTTTACGGAACAATTTTTACAATGGTATATTTGGATTGGTGGAGCGGGGACAACGTTAGCCTTAGTTATTCTATTTATGTTTTCAAAATCAAAATATTTAAAAAGCCTTGGCCGTCTCTCTTTTTTACCTGGATTATTTAATATTAACGAACCGATTATATTTGGTTCACCAATTGTAATGAATCCTATCTTGGCAATTCCATTTATTGTAGCGCCACTAGTAACAACGACATTTTCTTATATTTTAACAGTTACAGAGGTAGTTCCAATGATGATGGCTAGATTGCCGTTTACGATGATTTCGCCAATTGCTGCTTGGATTAGTACAGATTGGAGTATTGCAGCTGGTTTATTGGTTATTGTTAATTTCTTGATTACTTTGGCTATTTACTACCCATTCTTCAAAGTCTTTGAAAAGCAACAACTAGATAAAGAACGTACAGAAGGAAGCACCGCAGATTAGCTAGATAAAATCTATTGCGGCACG
>DAIDKD010000138.1 GCA_027451065.1 Bacillaceae bacterium
AAAAATATACAAAATGAAAGAGAAAGACAGGGAAGAGTATGTAAATCATTTTATTGAAAAGAATATAAGGCAATTTTGGGAAAGTGCTCCTGAGTTTGCAGATGAATATTTAAGAGAATGGAAAAAAACTCGGGAAAGGGAAGTATGGGAAGTTCCATCTTTCTCAGAAAAATTTTATATTGAGACGATTAAACTAATAAATAAAAGTGGCAATTGGTATGATGAATTTGCTGTTGTGAAGGTAGATATTCCAGAAAGCAATTGCCAAGTTATTTATCATGATTAAACAAACAAGACCATTGCATAATAGTGATGGTCTTGTTTGTTTAGAGAAAGTATAAAATTTATTTTCATTTATTACTATATTGCAACTCATGTTGTATATTTAAGTTAATAAAACAACCGCTGTGATAGAAGGAGTGTTAATGTCCATGAAAATTTATGATATTCATGAAACATTTGATGTATTAAGAAAATATAAGGTAACTACAAATATTGAGAGTATTCGACGTTGGCTGAGAAGTGGAACTATAAAAGGGGTTGCCCCTGCAAGTAGAAAAGAGGGATGGCGTATAAGAGAAGAGGATTTATATACTTTCATCAAGGAACGAGTGTCATTGGATGAATTTAATGCAACAGATGTTGTGAAAGAAGAAATAGAAGTTGAAGCAAGGGAAAAAATGTGGTGGGAGCTAGTAGGAAAATTTATCTTTGAAGGGCATATTGAGATTAAGAAAACGCAAGTAAAAGAAGTACTAGAACATAGAAGTGAAGCACATTTGTTAGATAAGGTGTGGGGTGTGCTAAAAGAACACAAAATAGGACGTGCAAAGCCAACTGTTTTTTATCTGCTAGACCACTTTTTGTTTGCTGGGACAAGGATTCCGTTTGATGAGAATTTTGAGAATATCGACTATAAAATTTTGTTTCCAGTGATTGAGCACATAAAAAAAAATTATTGAAACGATTGTTGTATTAATGATATCACGGTTTTTCGATAAAGGAAGGGAGCATTTACCCTGTTTTTCTTTATTGAGTCTCCGTCTAGTGAAAAAACTAAACTACTTCTTCTTTTATTTGTCTGCCTTATGCAAGTAAAAAGGTATATCGTTCGATTAGCTAACCGTTTTACAAAGCTATAATTCTCTTGTATTCAGCACATTAGCATCCTGCTTCCCCGACCATTTGTCAGATGAAGTTCAGTCCAATTTGTTAGGTACAGCGAATTAACAGGAAGCAACTTAGCTTGTCCAAAAAGCAGCGTAAGCGAAAGAAGCCCTAACATCATGGAATTCGCCGATTATTGCTAATATTTTCTTGATTCATAGGGGATCAGCATAGTTTACACCACGATATTTTAGTCGTTATATTTTTGCCACACCCATTCGCCAGTGATTCCATGAGCCTTAATATTGTTCAGTTTACAATATTGAGCATATTGTTCGTCAAACTTCATTTTCGGAGCAGATGGGGAAGTTTCCTTCTCCTTTTTAGGTCTAGCCGCAATCTCTTTCTCTCGCTCTCTCCGTTGAAGAGTACGTTTCATTTGTGAGATACCGAAATTATTGGCTTGTTTTTGACAGTCCGTCGTTTGTGGCA
Source organism: Bacillaceae bacterium (assembly GCA_027451065.1). Taxonomy (GTDB): domain Bacteria; phylum Bacillota; class Bacilli; order Bacillales; family Bacillaceae_G; genus DAIDKD01. The sequence goes on from DAIDKD010000138.1 coordinate 1,600, forward strand.
TACTGTTTTGCGATTCTAATCGCTCAATATATTCTTGCAGCTTCTCCGACGATATTTGTTTATATACGGTTTGATTCATTGGTACGTCCCCCCTTATAATTTGAATGATTCATCATGAATAACTATTTTACCCTGCATAATGTTCCATTTTCGCTGATTCCGTATCTTGAAGGGCTTCACCTCCAATGATTCCAGTTCCTCATCGTAGAAGCCCTTTATGAAGCAATGAATGTGCGACATAACTCGTTTACTCGGGGTACGTTTCTTTTGTAGCACTTGGCTCAAATATCCCTCGTTTATTTCAAACAGTCTAGCGAAATCTTTCTGCCGCATACCGCGTGCGGATAGAAGTGTTTTAAAGCTATCCGTCATGCAAAGGTTGCGGTGGTAATATCCAAACATATCATCAAAGAATGATAGATTTTGTGGTTTTCTTCCCATATCGCCACTCCTTTTTGTATTATATTTCTTTTTTATCCATTTCACTAAAAAAAGTAAACCATTTCCTGTATTTCTACAAAGGTTTACAGCTATCCACTTATTTTGATGGGGGTGTAGCATCTATTCCACCAGTTTTAGACAGTGACAGTTCGCAGAAATCGCTTTTTCATACACAATAGAATGCAACTCACATAGCAAAGAATTCATTGCATGCTAATAAAAGTAAATTTCCTATATGGCAAAAAAAATTGAAATTTTTCGAGGGTAGGTTATTCAACTACATTACAAATCCGGTAGCTTTTCCTGGGCCACCCCATGTTTATTAAGCCTTCGGCTAGAGTAGTCGTAGCACATGGGATTGCTGCCCTCTCTTAAGATTTTTAACAGCAGATTACCTCGCCATGTTCGAAATTATATAAAAAAATGTTATTTTTTTATATAATATATTGTGCACACAATTATAAAGGGGGAAATCAGTATGAGGAGAAGCAAAGTAATTCAACTATTTGTAGGATTGATTATTGTAATGTCTTTTTTCGCAGGATGTACTCCAGAAAACAGCGGTAAAGATTCAACACAAGAAACAGAGAACACTGAAGTAGTAGAAGAAAAGGAAATAGAAAAAACAACAGAAATAGAAACTACCGAAGAAGAAACAATTAAGGAGGGAGGAGTTGTTGAAGAAGTGAAAGAAGAAGAAATTAAGCTCCTCAGCTTTCAGGATATTGCCGGAGTTTGGAAAAGCGATCAATCAGAACCAGAAAGCTCAATGGTTTTATATTTCTTTGAAATAAAAGAAAATGGAGAAATTACATTTATAAATGATGGTTCAACTTCCACATACACAATAACTGAAGCAGATGAAAAATCAATAACAATGACTTCTGATAATGAAAATGCAAGTTTAGAATTAAATAAAGATGGAACATTGTCGCTACTATTAGGAGATGGATATTATTTCTGTGTAAAATCTACAAAGGAAGATGCAGAATACGAGATTGCGGAAATGGAAGCTGCCGGGACTAGCTTTGTTGCTGAGGAAGGTACTGCTGTTCTTGAAGAAGAGCTGGATATGTTCTTTTACGATTTTCTTTGGAGCCTCAATGATAGGCTTGTAGGTGTTACGAGGAATGTTATTGAAGATTATGTAACTGAAGACGGAATGGACAGCATAACCTCATATTTACTTGACACTCTTGGTTATTATAATGACGGAGAATCATATTCTACTGAATTTGGAAATTTTCATTCAATAGAAAATATTGAAGAAAATAGCGATGGCTCATATACAGTAATAGTTCTGGAGACATATGTTGTTCATGATTTAGATTATTATGACCCATCATTATCTCGTGCTGAGAATGCAGAGCAAAGTGGCGAAAATGGAGGGTTCTCCCGTCAGTTTGAAAATACATATACTGTAATAAGAGGTGAATACGGTGGGCTCTTTATTACTGATATAATTGTAAATGAGATAGAATCAGAGTAAACATCACTTCAAAAATAGCCTTTAACGTAAGGCTATTTTTTTATGAGAATTTATACATTCTATAAAGGTATATCTTGCAGTCACAATAGAGGAGGTAATGAATAAGAGTACCTAACGATATGTCCGATAGGGTGTACTCTAAAGTACACACAATGTGCACAATACGAAGACTAATATCATAGGGTTCTATGGTATAATGGACACATGTGAAGGACATAGACTCTATTGATACACTTTCTAAAAAGGAGGAGAACCATCATGGGTAAAAAACTTGGTTATGTACGCGTCAGTGACAAAGGGCAAAATGAAGCACGACAAATCGAAGCATTGAAGGAATATGTAGCCGAAAAGAAAATCTACATGGACAAGAAAAGCGGGAAGGATTTCGAGCGTGAGGGGTTCCAGGCATTGATTAAAGAACTGGATCAAGGCGATACACTGTATATAAAATCCATTGACCGCTTGGGCAGAAACAAAGAGCAAATCAAAGGTTGGTTACAGTATTTCAAAGACGAAGGCATAAGACTAAAAGTCATTGATGTTCCTACCACCATGGAGGACTATGGAGAAAAGCAAGCATGGGTTATGGAAATGGTTAACAACATCCTCATAGAAGTGTATACAAGTATTGCGGAAGCAGAAAGAATGACCATCAGACAGCGCCAAGCGGAAGGAATAGCCATAGCAAAAGCTGCCGGAAAATATACAGGTAGAAAGAAGAAGCATGTTGTCGATAGTAGATTCATCGAAGTACATAGACAATGGAAAAATGGTGATATAACAGCAGTTAAAGCCAGTGAGATATTAAATATCCCAAGAGGAACTATGTACCGCCTAGCGAAAGAACTAGAGGTTGAATAGGAAGGAGCCACAGTCTGATAAATTATGGGAATCTGGATCCTTAACAAAGACAGTAGAAGATGTAATTTGATTCACAAAAGAAGCATCAGCAGAGGCAAATAATGGCATGAGTTTGAGGGAATTAACCTAGGCCATATGAGACAGCTTCTTTCTAAGTATATAAAAAGAAAATGTTAAAGGAAGTGAAATTGCTCATTTCCTTTTTTTCGATTTCTTTGCAAAATTTCCCCTAACAATGTTAAATTAATTACATAAGAATTCGTTTTTATATAAAACCAATAAAATGGGGGGGATTTTATGTTTACTCTTTTGATTATCATAGTTGTGCTTGCAGTTATATTTTCATTAACTGATACAGAGGGGAAAGAGGAAAATTCCACTAAAAAAACTAAAATAATTGGTTCGAATTTGACACTAGGTGATAGAGTGAGATTAAAAAACGGCTTAATGTACCAATTGGTAGAAAGAGATTCGAGTGGAGTTTTTACTGGATTTGGAGAGGGCCAAAAAAAGCGTTTATATTTAGAAAATGAAACATTCACGCTTATTAATGGCATTTATGTACAGGGAGATATTGTAAAAAGTTCTTATAATACTGTAAATAACACGGAAGGCTTTTTTAATAAATTTGCAGAAGCTTTTAAAGAGGATCAACAAGGGAACAGACTAGACAGTGTAAAGAAACCTTCTACAGAAATATCAGAGCCAAATTATCATTTGAATGTTGGTGAATCATTTGCTACAAGAGTTACAGGGGTAACCTATGAAGGAAGACAAAGTATTATCTCTAAGATGAGTAGTGCTGAGCCAATCACTATTAGAAGAGACAGATTTAATAAACATGATAGGAATGCTATCGGTATATATAACAAATATAATCAACAGATTGGATGGATACCTCGTGAGATTGCAGCAGAGTTAGCTCCAAAGATGGACGCCGGAGCCCAATTTTCGGCAAAGATTAACAAAATCTTAGGTGGAAATGGTTATAATTATGGACTTGAGATTTTAATTTCCAATGATGGACACAACTTAAGAACTCAAAACCTTAATCAAAGTAATAAATCATCTTTTGATAATTGCAGCTCTTCTAAAGTATATAGTAGGTTTGATGATGATGATTCTGCATATAAGAACCCATGGTATCCATATGATTCTGAGGAATCCTGGATGTCCGATGGTGGGGAATACGATTCATAATAAACTGAGCTCTTTCTGAAACAGAACTGAGATACGGCATTAATCTTAAGGGGGTTACAATTATTTAAAGACATTTTTCTAAAAAATGGAGGGAGAAAAGATGGGGGTTACACTGCTGATTATTTGTGTCGTGATTTATTTCTTTTTTTATAGTCTTAGTGGTCCAAAAAAAGAGAATGAGAAAAAAAGACAGGCGGAAGAGCAAAAAGAAAAAGAAGGGGAAAGGGGGAACTTATCTAAACGTAATTTATGCAATGAATATGGGGAACTTGAACCATCGAGAATATTAAGTAAGAATGATGAAATTTGCCAAGTAATAACAATGTATGGTGACTACGAAGAAGCGTATTTCAAATTGCAACAGTTATTAATGATTGCGATAGAAAACTTCAGAGAGAATTACAAATATGGGAACCTTGTAACTAATTATTATTGGACTTCTTATTTAGACACTGTTGCAAGAATCCTTTTTAATATGGGTTCTTGTTCCGCTGCCCTCGGAAATCCAGAGGAAGGTGAAACTCTAATTGAACTTAGTGTTAATATTGCAGAAAAAGGCAGTTTTCTCCAAAACGACCTACTGAAAAATGGAACGGAAATTATTATCCGTGCTTATTCAAATAAGTGGATTATTCTTGAAAAAAATCCGATGGACTATATGTTAGAGAATGAACCTAAAACATGTAGAGGAAAAATGGACCTTTTATATAATAATCTATAAGTTGAATTTAATTTTTACAAACGGACACATAATCTATCAATGATTTTTTCTGATGTAAGATTTATTGCACAAATAAAATTCTGTGCATTTTTGCGAATCTCTTTGACAAATGAGTAGAACACGTTGTAGATAATACCTGATTTCACCCACATGTTTACAAAGGGAGAAATACCGCCGGAACGAGTATTGGATATTCCAGATAATATATTGGAAATGGCGGAAGAAAGCATTACTTATGACTATCATGATGATTTTGAAACAATCAAAAATTATCTTTCTCAAGAATATTTCTATGAATATATACGCTGCATTTCCGTAGAAAAACAGACTTCGCAGTTAAAAGAATATATAGAAGAAGAATGTGATCTCATCTAATTTAGAAATGGGGGAAATGAAAATGTCAAAATTTTATTCTTTATTCTTTCTTATTACTCATTATGATAGGTCTTTTTGTTGTAAACACAATACTGTTATTCGCCTTTCCACCGCTAGGAATTTCACTATGGTTCTTTTACTTTCCGTTATATTTTCTATTCAAAAAAGTAGGTCAATATGGTGATGAAGATGGTGACTAAGATGATTAAATATAGCCTCGAAGATAGGCTATTCATCTATATAACAGATTCGGGAGCTTTTTCCGGACCGCCCATGTTTATATAAGCCTTCGGCTATGGAAGATGATAATTTTTAGAAGTTGCTAAAAATTATCACCAGTTAAGGCAGGGATTGAGGAAAGTAATAATGTATATAAAAACGCCATGATGTAAGAAAATACCGATCGGAGCCTGGCATTCGTCTAAATAGTACGAGCGCCTCTCCCCATCTTAAAAATAGAGAAAACTAGGGGATTCGTCATTTCTCACATATAAAACAGTGAAATGTAGGGGAATCTATTATTTTACACATAGAATCTAGGGAAAACAACCTTTTCTTTGCGTTCTTAAGCTTACGGATGTTACAATTATTTAAAGTTATTTTTCTAAAAAACGAAGGGGGAGATGGGGGTCACACTACTGGTTATTGGTTTGTGATTTATTTCGTTTTTTATAGTCTTAGTGGCTCACAAAAAGAGAATGAAAAACAAAGACAGGTAAAAGAACAAAAAGAAATTGTTTTAACGAAAAGTATTCAAGGGGTGGGTAATATGTCAAACGTAGCTTTATTTAGAGACTATCTTGAAAAACAAAATTTTTCTATGGAAGAAGGGGTTCTAGAAGAGGGAGGAACTTTTTTTAGGACTGAGCAAAGATCAGAAAATGGTGCTTCTCTTTTAGCGGTAGTACTTTTTTCTCTAGAAGAAGATATAGTAAGCTTCGAGGTATACGATATCGCTAAAATAAATAATCCTTTAAGAAAAGAAGCATTCCATGCTTTAATAAACGAATTAAATAACGGTTGTAGATTTACTAAATTTTGTGAAACAGATGGAGAAATTTCGGCAGCTTATGCTATGCCTATTGGAAGAAAAAGTGACCCAGCAGACCTTTTTCAATTACTTGTTACAGTATATAAAACCAGTGAAGAATCTTACCCAAAGTTTATGAAGTTGGCTTGGGCATAGATTGATATTTTCTCAAAAGTTGCATATAATAGTAATCAGAAAAGAATCTGTCCACTGAACACCAAAAACCCTGGCTACCGCAAATAGCCAGGGCTTTATTTGGTTAGATGTAGCCGTCTATGTTACTTCCGCTTGTCTAACCAACATTGGAACAATACAATCATCTCTCCAACCGCAAACGGAGCAACGATTTCAGAAAAGAATCTACCCAACCGGTTCACCTCCCTTCAGACAAATTGCCATCTGAAGGTTAGACGACTAAAAAATATTATAACAGATAAAAATACTTTCTTGTTATTCCGTACATGTAAAAATGATGAATGAATTAACTTAAACAAGAGCCTTGTTTTCAAGTTTTTGTGCTTGAGGAACGCTCTGTATGCAATTGAGAAGCGGCTTTCCTTTATAAACACTAGTATTTTTATAGCAAAAAAGCATATAATTCACTAATACATCAATCAATTGCAAAAAGTTTCTTAATCTCATCCTCAGTCAAGGATGGGGTCTCTTTTTGTTTTGCATGTACTTTGATAATCTCTTTGTCCTGACTTTTATATAAGCCTTTACCATGTTTTATGATATTATGCAGTTCTTCTCCCCCATAAATGTCATTCACCAAAGAAATATTCCTCGCCATGTTATATAGCCAGTCCTTTTTCTTCTCTATAGTAGATGCTGACTTAACGGCTGTTAGCTTTAAAGCTTCCACATCACCTAAGAATTTTTCCCAACA
>DAIDKD010000139.1 GCA_027451065.1 Bacillaceae bacterium
GAATGGTTATGGCAGTCTCTTTACAAAAAGGTCAAAAAGTCGATTTAACAAAACGAAATCCTAATTTACAGAAAGTATTAGTAGGGTTAGGTTGGGATATCAATCAATATGATGGGCAAAGCGTTTTTGATTTAGATGTGTCTGTATTTTTATTAGGTGCTGATGGTAAAGTGCGTAACGACCAAGATTTCATTTACTATAACAATCTATCAGGCGGTAATGGCTCAGTAGTCCATCAAGGAGATAACCGTACTGGTGCTGGAGATGGTGATGATGAGGTAATCAACATTTCATTAAATAACATACCTACAGATGTTTCAAAAATTGCATTCACTGTTACGATCGATCAAGCGGCTGAACGCAACCAAAATTTCGGACAAGTATCTAATGCGTACATTCATATTTTGAATGAAGCTACGGGAGAAGAGTTAATTCGTTATGAGTTAGATGAGGATTTCTCTGTAGAAACATCAATAGTAGTTGGTGAATTGTATAGTCATAATGGTGAATGGAAGTTTAGTGCAATAGGTAGTGGTTTTGAAGGTGGATTATATGCATTGTGTAATGCATACGGTGTGAATGTAGGTTAAGTATAGAAACAATTTTGAATAATAATCTCAATAACTTTAAATAGAAAGGGAGTATTGGTATGTCGACTATTTCTTTAAAAAAAGGTCAAAAAATTGATTTAACAAAAACGAATCCGGGCTTAAAAAAATGTTTATTAGGGTTAGGTTGGGATGTAAAGAAGTTTAGTGGTCCAGATTTCGACTTAGATGCTTCTGTATTTTTACTAGGTGCAAATGGAAAAGTGCGTAAAGATGGAGATTTTATTTTCTATAATAATCTAGTTAGTGATGAGGGGTGCGTTGTGCATACTGGTGATAACCGTACTGGCGATGGGGATGGAGATGACGAGGTAATTCAAGTAACCCTATCAACTATCCCTGCCGATGTGGAAAAAATTGCATTTACGGTAACAATCCATGATGCTGAAGTTTTAAATCAAAACTTTGGTCAAGTATGTAATGCATATGTTCGTCTAGTAGATGAAGATACTGGTCAAGAGTTAATTCGTTACGATTTAGGGGAAGATTTTTCCACAGAAACTGCTGCTGTATTCGCAGAACTCTACCGTCATAATGGTGAGTGGAAATTCAATGCTGTAGGTAGTGGTTTTGAAGGTGGGTTAGCTGCGCTTGCTAGAGCGTATGGTTTAACAGTTTAAATATTGTAAATTAATAGGATATATATGCAAGTACAATAATTATAACAACCATCTGTATAGATGGTTGTTATTTGTTCGATAAAAATTATTGATTTGTGGTGTATTGGTGATTAAAAAAACTAAATAGGAGTGGTCTTGGTAAATGAAGACAAATTTCAAAGGACTGACGGCTACACAGGTTGAAGAATCTCGGAAAAGATATGGATCTAACAGACTGTCTGAGGCGAAAAGAGAGACTTTTTGGGACAAATTAAAAGGAAATTTGGAAGACCCTATTATCCGCATTTTAATATTGGCATTGTTTGCAAATGTTATTTTTGCGGCAACAGGTCATGGTGATTGGATTGAAACGTTGGGGATTGCACTAGCGGTAACATTGGCCACGATGATATCTACTTGGTCTGAACATTCTAACGAGAGTGCATTTCAAAAGACGCAAGCGGACGCTTCAAAAATCATGTGTAAAGTTATTCGTGATGGTAAGGTAAAAGAAATTGTTATTGATGACTTAGTAAAAGGCGATTTAGTTATCTTACAGAGTGGGGATAAAATTCCAGCTGATGGTAAGTTGATTAGTGGTGATTTGCGTGTAGACCAAGCATCACTCAACGGTGAGAGCGAAGAGGCTAAAAAAAATATGCTTGTAAACGGTGAGACAACTAACTTCAAGGATACTTTCAATAAATATTCTCTGTTTAGGGGTACTGTTGTTACTTCTGGGGAGTCGGTTATGGAAGTAGTAGAAGTAGGTGATACATCATTATACGGTCAAATGGCTGCTGAGTTATCAGTAGATGATGTGGAATCTCCTTTAAAAGTGAAACTAGGGGATTTAGCAGGGTTAATCTCCAAAATAGGTTATACTGCGGGTATATTGATTGCGTTAGCTGTGCTGTTCCAGAGGGTGTTTATTTATAATAACTTCGACAGTGCATTGATAGCTGATTATTTTAGTAATTTTGCCACATTTGGTGGGGATTTGTTACAAGCAGTCATTATTGGGGTTATCATTATTGTAGTAGCTGTACCTGAAGGATTACCATTAATGATTGCGATGGTATTGTCTATGAATATGAAGAAGATGTTGAAGTCTAATGTACTTGTGCGTAAGTTAATTGGTATAGAAACATCTGGTAACTTAAATATTTTATTTTCGGATAAAACAGGAACAATTACAAAAGGCATGTTAGAGGTAGTAACCTTAATGAGTGGTGATAGTAAGGAGTTTGCTTCCTATGATAAGCTCCCTCAAGGGTTGAAAAAGATTGTTCATACTTCGGTTGTAAATAATACAAATGCGATTATTTCAAAAACGGATGATGGGGGAGTACAAGTTTTAGGTGGAAATGCAACTGAAAAGGCTGTGCTAGGGTTTATCAATCCCAATGATAACTTTTCTGATAATGTGCAAGTGTTGGCATCTATTCCATTCTCATCGGCGCGAAAATTTTCTGCCACAAAAATTGATGGAGATATAACAACAACATTGATTAAGGGGGCACCTGAGAAGATTTTTCCAAATTGTACACATTATTATGATGCCGATGGCAAAAAACAACCTTTCACTATGTTTAAAGAAATTGATGCCGTTATGGATGAAATGGCTGGTCGTTCAATTCGTATGTTAGTGTTAGCAACAACGGATGAGGAAGTAACGGAGGATTCTTTACCTTCTGAGTATACGTTGGTTGGTGTGTTAGGTATTCGTGATGATGTACGCCCTGAAGCTGTTGAAGCTATTAAGGATGTACAATCCGCTGGAGTTCAAGTAGTTATGATTACAGGTGACCGCAAAGAAACTGCGGTAGCTATTGCAAAAGAGTCGAATATTTTAACAAGTGTGGATGATGTAGTGTTAACTTCTCAAGAGTTAAATGAGTTATCTGATGAGGAAGTAAAAGAGTTGTTACCTAACTTAAAGGTTGTTTCACGTTCGTTACCTACGGATAAATCTAGGTTAGTAAGGTTGGCGCAAGAACTAGAGTTAGTAGTTGGTATGACAGGAGACGGAGTAAATGATGGTCCAGCGTTAAAGCGTGCGGATGTAGGTTTTGCGATGGGTAGTGGAACAGAAGTAGCGAAAGAAGCTGGAGATATTGTTATCTTAGATGACAACTTCCAGTCGATTGCACAAGCTATTTTATATGGAAGAACAATTTACCGTTCTATTCAGAAGTTTATTACGTTCCAATTAACGTTGAATGTAGCAGCATTAGCGACAAACTTCTTAGCTCCACTTATTGGATTAACACAACCTTTAACGATTACGCAAATGTTATGGGTAAACTTGGTAATGGATAGTCTAGGTGCTTTAGCGTTTGGTTCTGAGCCTGCGTTAAGACGTTATATGCAAGAAAGACCTAAACAACGTACAGAGAGTATTGTAACAAAGGATATGGCTGTTGCAGTTGTGGTCTCTGGTTTATCTCTTACAGGTATAGGGATATGGATGTTGCAGAGTGACTTTGCGGCGAGTTTGTTTGACACACCTGAGACTTTGTATACAGGGTACTTTGCATTTTTTATTTTGTTTGCAGTGGTGAATGGTTTTCATGCAAGAACAACGAGGTTAAATATCCTTGAAAATATTACGAAGAACCCTGCGTTTATTAAAATCATGTGTTTGATTGTAGTGGTACAAATAACGATGACGATTATCGGTGGAGATATTTTACGTACAACGGTACTTTCTTTACGTGAATGGACGATTGTGGTAAGTTTGGCGCTATTAGCATTACCTATTGGCTTTTTACGTAAGTTAATCTTTGTTGAAAAAGAAGGAGTGCTTGCCACAGAGCATGGTTTAAAAGAGACTACTGGTGAGTCTGTATAAGATTAGTAAGAAAGGGCACTACTTCGGTATTGCCCTTTTATTTTAGTTGGATAGGTTACACTAGACAGAAAAGAAAAACACACTCATATTATATCATCATTTTTATCAACTGTGATGACAGCTCTACCTAACTGGTCATGTGCTTTTCGATAATTGATTACTTGAAAGTCCACTCTTGAACGCAAAGATTCGCATACGAAACTCATTAAACGTTGCTTGGCTTTGCTCCATTTTGGATGAGACAACAATAATCTTCCCCCTAACAGACTGCTAATTATCCTTATTTCCGTAAAATTTTCTCCATCGCTTTTCCTTTTGCTAGCTCATCAATTAATTTATCCAAGTAACGAATTTCTTGCATAAGCGGAGCTTCGATATCTTCAATTCGCACGCCACATATGACTCCTTTAATTAGTGTACGAGCAGGGTTCATAAGAGGAGCTTCTGCAAAGAAGGTTTCAAAATTTATTTCAGTTTCTAATTGCTTTTCTAATTGCTCCTGGCTATACCCTGTTAACCAACGAATAATTTCATCAACTTCAGCCTTTGTACGCCCTTTTCTCTCTGCTTTTGTCACATAATGGGGATAGACGCTAGCGACACTCATTTCATAAATACGATGTTTGCTCATCATACAACCTCACTTATTTGTTTTTCTTTATTATATCACGAAAAAAAGTGGGTTCAAGGTTTTTAGGTGGGGAAGCAATCCCAGGAACATTCTGCTATAATAATAATTGAAAAAAATCCTAACATGCAAAGGTGTACACATGACAATTGAACAATTCATCGAACATTATTTCTTAAAAACAAATGAAGTAATTGACACCCTATACATCTATCAAGAAGGTAGTATCACAACCTATCCGATTATGAAGAAAACTCCGCGCCGAATGATGAAAACTGCTGAAATCATTATCAGTACGGAAATACCGACGAAAGTCACCGCTGATGTTATCAAAACCTTCCACAGTCCCAATGTGAGAAAAACCAGTTTTCAGGGGGATGTGTCTGCTCTCATGGAAAAAGGCATTCTTCTGAAAGAAGTTCGCTTCAAAAAAGACGGAAAAACTGTTGAAAACATGTATTACCGCATGGGATACGGTCTATTTCAATATATGGAACAACGAAATGAGGAGAAAAGAAAACAAGAACAAGAGTGGAACCAACAGTGGCGCCAACGAAAGCAAGAACTGTCACTTCCAGAAAAAGAGATTTCCATTTCCTTGTATCAGCAGTTAACGAAAATAGAAGGTGAACTCCAGCAAAATATTGTGTTTCCATATAAACAGCGTTGGCCACTGCAAAAGCGTCAACTTTTCCTAGAATTTCTTTTGGCCGCCTATCAAATAAGCTGGCAAAAGAATAGCTATGATTGGAAAGAAATTGGTGCTGTCTATTACCAAACCATCGGCGGTTCCAAAATGTTCGACCCACACAAAAAGGATTTCCTTGATACACTAGAGGAAATAATGGATATGCCTCCTTGGACATTAGGTATCGTCAGTACGGGAACGGTAACGCCTATTTTCTTTTGTGGTCCGTTACAAGAAGGCTCTATTCACTATCCAGCAGATACCGTACGAGCTTTAACGGACTTGGCTGTAGTTCACAATGAGTATACGACCAATGCCAGCGTACTTTGGCTTGTAGAAAATCGGGCAGTGCTGACGAGAATGGCGGCAGAGCCGGAATTTATTCTCTCTAGCGGTAGCTTAGTTATTGGGGTAGACGGTCAACTGCGCAGCGGTCATAAAAAAATCATTCGAAGCCTTGTCCATCATGATGATTCCCTTAAACAAGTAATCATTTGGACTGACTACGACGAAGCTGGGAAAATAATCAGTGACACCTTGTTTGATTTATTGAAAGGTAGCCACCTTCAAGTCAAATGGATATCGCCACAAGGGGAAGTGTGGACAGAGCAACAATTTTCAGAAACGTTTACGGTAACGAATCATGAACAGGAAGAACAGTTGGGAGGTGTAGACATTTGGAAGAAATGGATAAACAGCTAGTCTCCATTTTACAAGGGGACCCGGCACATGTTTCTGTTCGGAATGCCATGAAGGACATCAACAAATTAGCCGGTGTCATTTCCGAATTAGGACAAGGAGACTATTTTCATGACCCAGAAAAAACATATCAATTTTTATTACTGTTAAATATTTTAAACGAAGAGGCCCTTGGTCTCACTTCAGCAATTGAAAATGTCCGCACATTAAAGTTTCGTTATCGTAACCTGTACGGTAATGATCCAGACATTAACATCGATCATTTTATCAATGTCTTGGATAAATATGGTTGGATTTCAAAAGGGCGGAACAAAATTACGATGATGGACGTAGGAAAGCGGATGATGGATGCTCTGATTCGCCTCGCCAACGATTCACTGGCCTACTATTTAAAAGATGACATCTCCCGCTCGTTATATCAAGCGAAACGTGATGCTGATTTAAGTGAAGCCTACGATGATAAAGGGGTGTCTGGCGGAAATAAATTGGCGAGTATGATTAAAAACATTGAAGATGCAGTAGAGAAGCTGAAAGAACGGGAATTAGAATTCCTCGCTGATCGTCATGCCTTGCCTCAAGTACAAATTATTCACAATTTAATCAAAGAGTTAGATGCTCGTTTTCAAGAACGATTTGAGAAGTTTCAAACCTTTGAAGAAAGCCTACAAATAGAACCCCTTGTGAAAAGAGGAACGAACACCATTTTAGAAGGAACACAAGTGAGCTTCAGCACCATTAAAAAAATCCTGAACTTTACTCATATTCAAGAATCAACAGTGGCAACGGAAATTCGCCATGATTTGATGAGAAAATTCATTGAAAATTCCTTTACGAGACAAGATACAGAACAACCAGACCCACATGAAATTTTAAGTTTCATGGAACAAGATTGGCGAGAAGGGGAGCGACTTGAAGGTTTATGGATGCCTGTACAATTTGCGGCGCCTATTTCAGCAGGGGCTATTGACAAAACCATCACCTTTTTAGAAGAGTATGAACCCTATACAGAAGTCATTGATGAAGGAATAGAAGAAGCGTACGAACAAGTGCAGGAGTTATCAGAAAAAGAAGCGGCAGAGCTTTTGAAAGAACAGCAATGGACCATGACAAAGCAGCAAATACATACAGATCACCTAGAGGAATTTTTGACGAGTGTAGGAGAGGCTGATATGGAAGAACTTGTTTTAGAGGCTGGCTCAAAGGAGTGGGGCGACGCAGTGAACGCATTGATTGCTCTTTCCGCATTAACAGCTAACAACAAAGCAGAAATTCTCAACAATCAGCAAGTACGAGAGGAAAATAAAGAGAAAGAATGGGAGTGGATTCATGATGATGACCGAAGAAAACGAGTTCGAAGCAGAAACAACGACAAGCAGCCATCTCACAGCGATGAATGAGCTACGCCACGTATTATCTCGAGATGAAGAATATACATTTATGCAGCTACTATTTTCTTCATCGGCCCGAATGCGTGCCGACAATTTTGGCCTGCCACGAAAAGAAGTGTTCCGCTTACTTGGGCTAGGTCAAAATGATGATGATCAATTTCAATCATTTATGAAAAGAGTGAACGGGACAGTAGGCAGTTATTTTCAATGTATTTACGATGAGCGCCGTGACCAAGTCATTGTTTTGATGAGGGTTCCCACAAGACAAGCTCGGGACGTGCTGTCATCAGAAAGTTTAGCTATCTTGATGTTTATTTTCTACCATCAAGAAGTGTTGCAAAATGAATTTACGTTGTTTCAAACGCTACTGTCTGCTTTAGGTCACGAAACCATTCAGGCCCGAAGAAAAGTCCTAAATAATTTAGATCCTTTGTTGAAAATTGGAGCCATTGTCCGTTACGATTCACCTTCCAATGAAGAGGCTTACGGATTAACAGCAATTGGCAGCAGAATATTTCCCAACGCTTTTTTACATCGCTTTACTGAATTCAGTCAGTCTCAACAGCTGCATATGGATGATGTGCTGAAATTTTTTAAACGTTACAATGTAGGCGGTGAACTGTTATGATTCCTTATCGCTTATCCTATGCAGGAATTAGAGATTACCGTCCCACGAGCATTGATTTATCAGGAGAGCTGGAGCATATTTTAATTTCCGGTGCCAACGGCTCTGGGAAATCCACTTTAACATTTTGTTGGGGTGCTGTGATGGCCTCAAGCAAAGTAAATGTGGAAGGTCTCCGTTCGAAAAATCTTCCTGACCAAGACGTTTGGCATGGGAAAATTGAATTGTATTTTGAAAATAACGGTTTCGTTGACGCGGCACGCTATATTCGCTTTATGCTTCTCATGGAGCAAGCCCCTGGTCAGCCTTTAAAGAGAGAGTATTACATTGCTGAAGGAGACACCATTAATGAGTGGGAGCATGAAACCCGTTTTTCAGCTGGTGACAAAACGTATAATTTCAGAGAGTACAAACGGCAATTGGTACAAAAATACAAAATTGATCCAGACACTTTCTATTTAATTTGGTACCAACAAG
>DAIDKD010000140.1 GCA_027451065.1 Bacillaceae bacterium
CTTTTCTTTTTTGGAGGAGAAGATGAGTTACGATAAAGATAACAGTAACAATCGCTATCACTGCTACAAATAAATTCCACATATATTGATAGTCTTCCAGTTGCGCTAATGTACTACGATGTTCAATTACTTGGTTAGCCCATTGTATTTCTGCTTCTTCTGAATACAAAATATCGTATAGTCGCTGAACTTCCACCATTAACTCGTTTAGCTCTCCATTATCTACACTTCCTAAAATCCCACGGACACTTAACCTATTGATAAGATTTGTTTGGGTTAATTGCAAATTCCCTTGTACATTTTGATAATATAGTAATATCGACTTTGTCCCCAGCATAACATCAATTTCGCCAGCTAATAATGCTTTGATGGCTAAATTATAATTTTCAAATTCTAGCAACTCTTGTCCTGCTAGATTCTGTGACGCAATTGACATCATCGTTGTCACAGTACCGAAGCGCATTTCATTGACATTCATCGCCTCAATTTCATCGTTTCCATATTTGATAATCGAAATAATATTGTCTTGCTCTTGTGTCCCAAGCTCAACAACTCCCTCATCTCCCCCCTCTCCTGCCATTCCTAGTAGAAATCGCAGATTACCGCCAGATAATTCATCAAATAAATAAACAAAGTCGGTATTCTCGTTATTGTTTTGGATATTATATTGAATACCCGTTAAGGAAGAAAACAAATTCATCATCTCCAAATGTGAACCTGTTAGGATCCCGTCCTCACTATAATAACTATAGGGAAAGCTAGCGGTATGGACTCCTACTGCTACGGTTTCATACACCTCGATAGTAGAAGCATATTCTTCTTGGATGTAAGACCTCATTATCTCCTCTAAAAAAGTCTTGTTTTCAGACAAGACCATCTCATTCATCTCTGTTCCAGATGATAACCCTAGAAATCCTCCATGGTTTGCTAATACCTGATATATACCTTCATCAGCAGTAACCAATTGAATTTGGGTGGTTTCATCGTGAAAAGTAAATTCCACTTGAAGTTCTTTTCTTGTAATCAATGCTTCTTTATTACTTTCTCTCACAATTAGTGCATCTATCCCTTGTTCTTCAAGTGAATTCAACGCGTCATCAATTGAATCGAAAAAATGAGCTTCAAAACTGTCATTCCCGGCAATTCCTCGCAAATCTTCGTAAAGAGTACTTCCAGTCAAAAATCCAACCTTACTAGTTTTTACTTGCGCCATATCATACATCGGATTTTGCGTATTTGTAATTACGATGCCACCGCTAGTAACCGTTGGATAAATATAGTGCAAACCACCTTGTTCTTCATCATGAGATAAACTAAGCAGAATATCGACTTTCCCTTGAAGCACAAGTTCTGTCAACTCTTCTTCACTGTCATGGTAGATAATTTCCATATTGATAGACAATTCATCACTGATTGCATCGACAAGCGCATCCGAAAAAACCCGCTCATAGTCTGAAGCGCAGCCTACTTTTATCGTTTGATTTTTAAATTGCTGTATTGTTTCTAACTCAGATTCTGTGAATAATTCTTCTATCCCAAATTCTCCCGCAAGTACTACTTGATGATTTTGTTGGCACAAGAAAAACATTGTACCTAACAGTACAACACATAGGATGATATTCCTAATTTTTAACAACTACTTCACTCCTCTGAACAATTCTTAAAAATAGCATACTATTAGGATGATACCATATTACCAAAGGTTTCGGTAGGGAGAATTTTCCCTTTCTTGAAAAAGAGAGGGTGTCTCTCCCTATAAATAGATTCCACCTATTCATAAGGAATAACACCCTCTCATGTAGAATATTTTCATTCTGTTGAACTGCTTTCTTTTTCACGCTTGTATTGCTTCAGATCAAATAATACGACATTGAAATGCTTATTGGTTTGCTTTTTCGCTTGGTACATAGCAAAGTCGGCATATTTTATTAGTGTGTCAAAGTCTGTCGTATCAATATTATAAATAGCCCCACCTGCACTGAATGTAACAGGTAGGATCGTATCGTCTTCCAAAACAACTTCACACCGCATCTTCATTTGCATTTCTTCAAGCATTTGGAGAATGTCCATTCGATTTCGAAGCCCCATTCGAAAAACGCCAAATTCGTCACCGGCAATCCTAAAGGCAATTGTATTGTTATTTTCCAGTTTTTTCAATGTTTTGGCAAATTGAAAGAGTGCTTCGTCACCAATCATATGCCCGTAAGTATCATTGATACCTTTAAAGTTATTTAAGTCAATGAAGAAAAAGATTCCGATTTTCTCAGGGTTCTTTTCAATTAGCTCTATACATTTTTTTTGATAAGTGTAGCGATTATAAATTCCTGTTAATCTGTCTATTTCGTTTTCTAACTTCAGTCTTCTATTCTCTTTTCTTTTTTTCAATAAAATATAAACGATAATCAGAATGGCAACAATTCCAACTACTACTAGATTAATGATAGCTTGTTGTCCCCTTAAATCGATGTATCTACTACGGTAATCAATTGCTTGATTTGACCAGTGTAAATCTTGATTACCTGGATATAATATTTGATAAAGTCGCTGCATTTCTTCCATCAGACTATTTAAGTCCTCGTTACTGGCATGGCCATACATGCTACGAGTGCTGACTTTATTAATAAGATCGATTTGGACTAGATTCAAATCTCCAAGTACATTCTGATAGTATGATAACACTGATTTCCTTCCTAAAATCACATCTACTTCATCATCTAGTAAAGCTGAAAAAGCCTCTTCGTAATTGTCAAACTCCACAAACATATTTTCTTCCAAAGCTTCAGATACAGATAGACCAATAGTTGAAACAGTCCCAAATCGAATATTATCTATATTTCTCGTATTTAAATATTCATTTCCATATTTTACAATTGAAACGATATTATCATCAACGGTTAGCGTTCCAATCCGTTTAACAACATCACTTGCTCTCTCTCCTGTTATTCCTAATAAAAACTGCAAGTCATTATTAGCCAATTCGTTTAGGAGCTCAGTATAATTCGAATGATTAGCATCATTTTGAATATAAAAAGGAATATCTGTTGCATATTCAAATAATTCCATAATCTCAATAAATACGCCCTGTGAATTCCCATCGGTATCAAAATAACTATAAGGAAAGCTAGTACTGGTCATCCCCACTTGAATACTTTTATATTTATCAATGATAGGTTGATAATTTTCTTGAATAAATGCTCTGATTCTTTCCTCGACTAACTCTGTCTCCCTAGCTAGAACCTTTTCATTTATCAATTCTCCTTCTGGTGAATGGAGGAGATCGGCAATCGCTGTAAAAAGCGCATGAACTTCTTCCTTTCCAGTAGCAAATTGGACATCTACTAATTCATCTTGAAAAGCGAATTCAATTTGGAGAGTTTCGCGGTCAATCAATGACCCTCGATTATTTTCATTGGTAATAAGTACGTGTATCTGCTGTTCTTCTAAAGCAGTGAGTGCTTCATTTATTGTTTCAAAGAAATAAGCCTCATAACCATCTTCGCTGTTCGCATTTTGAAAATCTTCAAAAAGGGTACTTCCTTCGAGAAATCCGATTTTCTCACCTTGTAATCTACTCATGCTATACAAAGGGTTGCTCACATCTGTAATCATAATCCGTGTATTTGTAAAGGCGAGTGAAGTGTACTGTAGCTCTTCTCTTTCTGCAACGATTGCCCATTCGACAAGGGCATCTACCTCACCTTGTATCACAAGCTCTTCCAACTCTGCAGAAGTGTCATATTGAATAAACTCAAGGTTTACTTGCAGTTCGCTTTCTATTACATCAACAACAGCCTCTAAAATAATCCATTCATATCCCTTGGCATATCCGATTCTTACTGTTTGATTTTCAAATTTATCAAAAATTTCCAGCTCGGCTGCTGAGATACGTTCATCAGCAGCCACTTGTCCAGAGTTTATTTGGGACAAAAAGGTTAATGTACTTATCATTAAAATACACAGAAATATTTTTATTCGTTTATTCAACAGATTCCCCCCTGATGTAACAATTTCTAAATAATATTTTGTTGTTAAGAACTTATTGTCCTACATACTGAACATTTTGCAGTCTTACATTATCCCAAGTAATTTGAGCATCTCCACTGTCCCCAGAACCATCTCCTCCCCCAATAATATCTGACGGAAAATCTCCAGTGACAAAAAAGATAACGTTGTGGTTCGGATGATGATAAGCCATTGCAGATTCAAAAGTTATATTTCTAATAATGTTAAGGTTCTCAGTGCTATTAGGATAGTCAAATAATCCATTTTGCGAACCTATCCAATCTCCAAAAATAATGAACTTCGAACCAACTCTCTCAAAAGGTAGCGGTTGCCAACTTACATGTTCGATAAAATCTCCACCGATAATAACTATGCTACTGCCTCCCGAACGTATAGGCCCAGACGTCGATAAATTCCCTTGTACAATCAAGGTAGAATCAGTTATTGTACTTTGACTACCACTCCTCAAACTGAGATTTCCAGCAACCTCTAGTTTACTTGAACTTAGATTTAAAGCTCGCGATTCTCCTGTTGATAAATCACCCCTCACTCTTAGTGATGAACGATTCTCAATATTAAGACCAGAATCTATATGATTGCCGCTAACAGTTACCGTACTATTGTTTATACGTAGTTCGCTTCCCTCTGTAGGTAAGCCATTTTGTATAGAACCTCCTACCAGTACATGTCCAAGTACCGTCAATGTCGAATCGATGATGGTACCACCAGCCCCCTCTATTCTAAGACCTTCATTCAGAATCATAGTGCTGTCATTCTCTACAGTTAATCTGTTGGCACGGAATCTATCTGTTGTGACTTCTGAATTGCTCATGATTGGTTGATTAAACGCTGCGTCACCTTCCACGTTCACTGTACTGTTTTCTATTCTCGGACTCCCGTTTATTGCCAAGCGATGAGTCCTTAGCGTACCGGAGTCCATCATTAGTGCTGATGGGCTAGTAACACTGAATCCTTTCTCTCCTATATTAATTGAAGAACGAGTAGATGAGAACGATCCAGGTACTCGAGCACCACTTTCTATGTTTAAAAAACTGTCTGTCATAGTTAAACCATTCATCCATGCATCATGTAAAGTTAATTCAGCTCCAGAATTTAAGGTGACACTTCCGAATCTTAGCGAATCAGGGATGTTTCTTTCTTCTCCACTCAAGGATAAGCTATCAACCCAAGGAGTACTATTTGCTAAAATACCAATACTATCATTTATTGTATTGTCTAATTGATGAACAGTATAAAAGTTTTCAGGATCTGCGAAATCACCAGTAGAATCGTGCCCTCCACCTGAATCAGAAAAAGTTGCGGATACCTTGATCTCCGCGGTTATTTTAAAATCTCTATCACTGGATCCAACACTTGTAACATAAAAAATGATATTTTCTTCTCTACTTGTTCCCACGACTTCAACAGAAAAACTGCCATTTGAAAGTATTCTTTCTCCTGTGATATTTCCCGCAATTCTTTGTGCTATTCTAGACCTAAGTTCTTCTTCAGATAGATTAAAATTCTCTTCCTTCTGAATTTCAGTTACAATCTGTTCTATCTCTTCTTCATCGAAAGAGCGAATAGAAGCTTCCGCGAATTCAATTCCTTTCTCCGCTAATGCAATTACCTGGTGACGTGCTTCTGTTACTCGCACTTGTGTTGCAGAATTAAGATTATGAGCTAATAATACCGCACCAATAGAAAAAAACAGTACCATTATAAGTAATACCGTCACCAATGTATATCCTCGTTGATTTGCAATTATTTTCATTGCTTCATCTCTCATTTCCTTTTCTGATTCCGAACAGACCACTGCTCGCCATTATGTCTTAATCTATACTTTCATCACGAAGTCTTGAAACGACTGTATTCAATGTAAACTCCTGTTCCCCAGTAACTTGGATTGTGATGTTTCTCTTGTTAAATCTATTTGTTTGACTTTCCGTAAAATCGACCGTAATGATATGTCCAGGAATCGAATATACTCTTATCTCTTCCCCACTTGCTATCATCAAGCTACCGTCACTTTGATGGACAACCTCAAAATCACCATGTTCCTGATAAAACGTTGTTAATTGATTGGCAATAATATTTGCTTCTTGCCCAACATTGATACGAGTGCTTTCTATTCGAAAAAATTGCAAGCCATTGTTTAAAACTGCAAACACTATCCCACCTACAATGAACAGAATCGTCAGAGCACCTAGCATTTCAACTAATGTGAATCCATTTTGATTTCTATGTTTCATCATTTACTTCACCTAATATTTTTTAATAAAATAAAATTATTTTATGATATTATAACATTTTCTGTACGAGATTACAAAAGTAATAAGCAGGCCGTTGAAAAGGGAAAAACGTCCCTTTTCAAACAACCTGCATGTCTACTTTACATAGCTATGTACAATATCAAAAATCAATTCCCCGTCTTTTGCGATGAGAAGTGGTTTCTTGGTACTAGGGCAGATTATTTTTACTTTATATCCGCTCCCTAAGCTACCTATTGTAACCCCATCCTCTTTTTCTTCATACAGCTCTTTGATTCTAGTATCTACAAAATCCTCCCATGATTCATACAAAATCCATGTGTGCGTCTTGTCTAACTCTCTTTGAGCCATTGCAGCAAATGCACCCGAAACGATTCGATATGTTTTCGTACGTCTGTCAAACTCTACTCTTTCTGCTCCTTCACCCCAAATGCCATTTTGGATTTCTGTTAATACCTCTTGTTCTTGCCCCTCTTGCCTCACTCCTTGAGTACACCCTAGTAAAATAAAAGTCACAAGAAGTATTTTTGCTAGTAACTTCCCCATAATGTTTTCCCCTTGTACTCCCCATATTTGATTAATTGTTTTTTAGTTCCACTTCAACACTTTAGGTCTCCCTAAATAATATCCTTGACCGTATTTACACCCTATACTTTTCAGTGTTTCAAGTTCTTCCTTTTCTTCTATTCCTTCGCAAATGAGTATCGTATTAGTATTTCTAGCATATTCACAAATTGCTTTCATAAGAAAATATCTTTGTTTATCTTTATGTATCCCTTGTATACCATTTCTATCAACCTTGATAACATCTGGTTTCAGACCTAAAATGATATCTATGTTCGAAAAGCCTACACCGTAGTCATCCAATGCCAACACCATATTGTATTTTTTTCTAAAGTGATGGATTACCTCTAACTTGTCTTTCGTCCACTCTCTTCTTTCAGAGAATTCCAAGACAAGATTTTGAAGGGAAATTTTCGCTTTTTCCACTGTTTGTATCATTTTTTCAAAATATTTTTCGATCGCCTTCGGAGAACTGGAGGCAATATTAATATAAAGGTTTACTTCTCCATTATAATTCTGGATTGCTTTCTCCATCATTAATAAATCCAGTTCGTCCAATCTACCTTCCATTTCCGCTCTCTTGATAAGCTCCAAAATATTGGGAAACGCCGGATTTGTAGGGCGAGATAACCCTTCATATCCACATACCGTTCCATCTTCTATCAAGCAGATACTCTGATACACTGTGCTTATTTGACTTTTCTCTAATACAGTGTCTATCAAATTGAAGGCTGCGCTATTTTTATCACTTTGATAATTTCCCATTCCCATCCCCCTTTACTTCAAGATAACAAAATCCTTTTTATACGTGAATATTTCCTTTTTATTCCATATATTTATAAAAAGAATACCACATCCTAGAATTTATTTCAAAAAAATGTATTAGTAAGAAATAAAAAATCGCACCAAAAAACATTCGTTTTTCAGTGCGATTTTTTACTTATTTATTTGATCTATTTTTACATAATTGAGTACGCTAATTCTTCATGATAATCTTCTTCTTTTCCACTGTCAAAATCAGTTTTCACAAATGGCTTATGTGAAATGTCAACTTTTTTCACATAGTTTAACTTTTTCAACCTAGCTGTTACGCCTTCTACTTCTTCCATATTTAGATATAAAATAACATATTTTAATCTTCTTGATACGTAATGGATATTCCCTAATTTCCGTAATGATTTCACATGCTTCATTGAATGAATATATACGATGATTCCTTGTCGCTGTCCGAACATAGCTTTTCTCCTCTATTTTTCACCTTACCCCGCATTACACTTGCAAGATCCTCCTGAACTACAGCCGCCACTGCATCCTTGGTTGTCAAAATACGGGTTCCCTGTAGGTACTTTAATTGCCGGCGAGATACTCTCACCTATGATAGCACTTATTTCATCTAATACTTTTTGAAGATCATTTTCTGCATTTTTAAAACGATGAATAACATCGTTCATATCCAAGTCCAGCTTACAGACACGCATTTTCTTTCGTACTTGTTGATAATCTGGATGATACTTACCAAATCGTTGAACTTCTTCATATTGTGCTTTTGTTTCTGTGAAGCGGTGAATAATCCTCTACACTGTTGCCGATCTTTCGCGAGTATGGGTCAATGCTCAAATCTTTCAGGATGACATTGGGCGGCTGAA
>DAIDKD010000141.1 GCA_027451065.1 Bacillaceae bacterium
CCATCCCGAACACGGAAGTTAAGCTCTTTAGCGCCGATGGTAGTTGGGACCTTGTCCCTGTGAGAGTAGGACGTCGCTAGGCAATAATATTCCACCTTAGCTCAGTGGTAGAGCTATCGGCTGTTAACCGATCGGTCGTAGGTTCGAATCCTACAGGTGGAGCCACTTCTTGGAGAGCTGTCCGAGTGGCCGAAGGAGCACGATTGGAAATCGTGTAGGCGGCTAACGCTGTCTCAAGGGTTCAAATCCCTTGCTCTCCGCCATTTTTAAGCTTTTACTAAGAGATGTGGCCCGTTGGTCAAGTGGTTAAGACACCGCCCTTTCACGGCGGTAACACGGGTTCGAATCCCGTACGGGTCACCAATATTATGGAGGATTAGCTCAGCTGGGAGAGCACCTGCCTTACAAGCAGGGGGTCGGCGGTTCGATCCCGTCATCCTCCACCATTTTATAGATTATCGCGGGGTGGAGCAGTCTGGTAGCTCGTCGGGCTCATAACCCGAAGGTCGCAGGTTCAAATCCTGTCCCCGCAACCAAAAAGGTCCCGTGGTGTAGTGGTTAACATGCCTGCCTGTCACGCAGGAGATCGCCGGTTCGACCCCGGTCGGGACCGCCATTTAAATAAAGATAAAAAAGGCTCGGTAGCTCAGTCGGTAGAGCAGAGGACTGAAAATCCTCGTGTCGGCGGTTCGATTCCGTCCCGAGCCACCTTTTTTAAGCCGACTTAGCTCAATTGGTAGAGCAACTGACTTGTAATCAGTAGGTTGGGGGTTCAAGTCCTCTAGTCGGCACCATGTATGTTATATGTGGAGGGGTAGCGAAGTGGCTAAACGCGGCGGACTGTAAATCCGCTCCTTCGGGTTCGGCAGTTCGAATCTGCCCCCCTCCACCATTCTTATAGGGGCATAGTTTAACGGTAGAACCGCGGTCTCCAAAACCGCTAGTGTGGGTTCGATTCCTACTGCCCCTGCCAAAAATTTTATAGTGGCGGTTGTGGCGAAGTGGTTAACGCACCGGATTGTGGTTCCGGCATTCGTGGGTTCGATTCCCATCAGCCGCCCTTTTTTTGATTAATGGGCTATAGCCAAGCGGTAAGGCAACGGACTTTGACTCCGTCATGCGTTGGTTCGAATCCAGCTAGCCCAGCCAAACTTCATATGCGGAAGTAGTTCAGTGGTAGAATACAACCTTGCCAAGGTTGGGGTCGCGGGTTCGAATCCCGTCTTCCGCTCCATATAGTAAATGGCGCCATAGCCAAGTGGTAAGGCAGAGGTCTGCAAAACCTTTATCACCGGTTCAAATCCGGTTGGCGCCTCCATTACATGCCGGGGTGGCGGAACTGGCAGACGCACAGGACTTAAAATCCTGCGGTAGGTGACTACCGTACCGGTTCGATTCCGGTCCTCGGCACTTATACAGTTTTCATATAGAAAGCTGTTGTTACAAAAACTCAATACAATTCCAATTAGCCGGTGTGGCGGAATTGGCAGACGCGCACGACTCAAAATCGTGTTCCGTAAGGAGTGTCGGTTCGACCCCGACCACCGGTATAGGTGCCAAACCTAGTAGGCTTTAAATAGCCGAAGCCAACGGAAAGTTGGCATGAGAGTGTTACTCGTATGAGTAGCACTCTTTTATTTGTTAAGCCATAGCTACTCTCAATAGCTATGGCTTTTTGGTTTCCAATGGACAACTACTTTCTGGGTATTTTGGATGGAAAGCTTTGGCATTATCGAATTTACGAAGTTGAGCTGATCGGCTGTTTTTAAGCTTATTGGCTCAACCTCTTTTATTTTTTGAAAATTAATCAAATTTTGCTTGAAATAAGAACGTTTGTTTGGTATTATAAGAATATGACATATTGGATACAAAGTGGAGGTAATTGGTATGCTGACTATTATTATTTTTGTACTAGGTTTATTCATATTAGCTGTGATGGGAGAACGGCTTTATACCCTTGAGAAGGAATTAGCGGAGCAAAGAAGATTGAACGTAGCTTATGAACACGGTTTTGTAAGAGATTCTCGTTCGTGAGAGAATGTTGCGCATAGGGGTGAAATGGGAGCTTTCACGGAGTTGGCTTGATGACTTTATGGAAAAATCTTGACAACAAATGAATTAATGATACAATAAACAATAATTAATTGAATACAATCTCTGTTCTCTTTGATGGATTAGAGGTGCATGGTCAATGAGTAGGAATTTCGAGAGTGACGTCGATGACAAATTCTAAAGGGTGTCTGTGCCGAAGTAATAGTTTATGTCGTGAGGCTATTGCTGGGGTTAGGTTGAATAAGCCTAACACTGTCACTGCCAATTAGCAGTGGAGGGCTATTAATCGAGGGGTTAAATAATACTTGTATGTAAGTGATAAATTCTTTTTTATCGTTTCTGAAAGAGCAATGTATGAGTTTAACTCTATGTTGCTCTTTTTTGTTTGAGCTCAGAATGTATTCGATATACATAATTTAAGGGGAGAAAAATATGAGTGGAACAGTTTATTCATTAATACCGGCTTTACTTACAATTTTATTAGTTATTTGTACGAGGCGTGTTATTTTATCATTAGGGGTAGGCATTATTTCGGCAGCACTTATTTTAACAAATTTACATGTAGGTGAATCACTTACGACAATAGGGACTACATTTTATCATTTACTATTTGAGCAAGGTGGCTTATTAGGAATTTTTAATACTTGGAATATGTCAATTATTTTCTTTTTATTAGCCCTTGGTGTCATTACAGCTTATGTTGTTTTATCAGGCGGAGCTTTTGCCTTTACTCAGGCGATTATCAAACGTGTGAAAACTCGCGAAGGTGTTCAATACACTTCTTTTATTTTAGGACTTACTATGTTTATTGATGATTATTTTAACGCTTTGGTTGTTGGGAATGTTTCTAAACCTTTGGCACAAGAGCAAAAGGTTTCCCGTGCCCGTTTGGCTTATATTGTTGACTCAACATCTGCACCTATTTGTGTAATTTCACCAATCTCTAGCTGGGCTACTGGAATTATGGGATCCATGGCGGTTGTTTTTGCGACAACTGGTGCTGAGTATAATACTTTTTCAGCGTTTTTAATGACCATTCCTTATCATTTTTATGTTATTGGTGCAATTATCATGGTCGTTCTTTCCATTCGTTATAATATTAATTTTGGAGAGATGAAAAAATATGAAAAAGGAGCTCTTCAAGGTAACGACCGCTCTGTAGCCCATGCTGAGCAGGCGAAATTACATGGTAACGGTGAAGTACAATCATCGAAGGGATCAATTTGGGATTTACTTATTCCTATTGTGACTCTGACCGGTATTACAGTGGCAACAATGTTTTATACTGGCTTTAGAGGGGCGATGATGGAGGCGTCAGAATACAATTTGTTCTTCAATATTCTAGATCACCTTGATTTGTCAGTTTCTTTATTGGCTGGAGGATTTGCAGGGTTGGTTGCTGCGATGGGAATGACTTTACGCCATGTGAAAAATGGAGAAGTAACTGGAACTCAATATGGACGTGCTTTTCTAGATGGGGTATATTCGATGGCTGGGGCAATTATGATTCTTTTGCTCGCTTGGGGAATTGGTGAGTTGATTGGAGAATTGGATGCAGGTGGATTTTTAGCATCTATTATTACATCTGCTAATCTGAGTGCAAGCTTTATTCCTGTTATCATGTTCTTGATTGCTGGATTTATGGCTTTTGCAACGGGGACATCGTGGGGAGCTTTTGGTATTTTGCTTCCAATAGCCGGCTCTGTTTCAGCGGCTATTGATATGAGTATTATGATTCCAGTGATGGCAGCCGTTTTATCAGGAGCAGTTTTTGGTGACCATGCTTCTCCAATATCTGATACAACATTGCTATCTTCAACAGGATCGGGATGTGAAGTAGGTGCCCATTTCCGTTCACAACTACCGTATGCATTGCTTGTTGCGGGAATTGCAGCGATAGGATACTTGCTTTATGGATTTACAGGAAGTTTAATCGTTCCTTATCTTGCGATGATTGTTTGTTTTGCCGGAGTTATTGTGTATGGCCAGCGTAAGAAAACTGAACTTATGGTAGTTGCAAAAGAAAGTAATCAATAGAAAATTAGCTACTATGAGCACAGGAATTATTTATTAGAAAAGTTTCTTAAAAAAACTCCGACAAAATGCGACAAAAATCTTGCTTATTCGAGAATCGTATGCTATACTCAGAAACATCAGTTGAATTTTTTGAAATTTTATTCCGTTATCAACGCAGTATTTCGTTTCCTAGATAAACGAAGTATTGCGTTTTTTTGTAGATTGAGGGACAGGGGTGCTTTTCTCCTCTGTCCCTCAATCTACAAAAAAGGTATGATGAATACGGGATACTTCTTTTCCCATTTAGGATAAAATAGTAATAAACAGGAAATAGTTGTGAAAGAAGTGATGGTGTTGTTAAATATAAAGGAACTGCAAGAAGAGCTGATAGAGTATAGTAAAGAAATAGGAATAGATAAGATTGGTTTTGCTTCAGTGGATACTTTTTCAGAATTAAAAGCGCGTTTGATTCGTCAGCGAGAGCTTGGGTATGATTCTGGTTTTGAAGAGCCTGATATTGAAAAAAGGGTGAGCCCAACCTTGTTATTGCCTGGTGCAGCATCGATTATTTCTATTGCATTGGCTTATCCTTCTAAAATGAAAAACCCTCCCCGAAGTAAACGAGGCGAGCGTAGAGGTATTTTTTGTCGGGCGTCGTGGGGAAAGGATTATCATTTAGTTTTGCAAAATAGATTGAAGAAGCTGGAATTATTTTTGAGAGACAAGGTACCGAATGTGTCATTTACATCCATGGTTGATACAGGTGAATTATCTGATCGTGCTGTGGCGGAGAGAGCAGGGATTGGCTGGAGTGGGAAAAATTGTTCCATTATTACGCAGGAATTTGGTTCATATGTATATTTAGGAGAGTTGATTACCAATATTCCTTTTCTTCCAAGTACGCCGATAGAAGATCAATGCGGAGATTGCCGAAAATGTTTAGATGCATGCCCAACCAATGCTTTAGTTGGACCAGGACAGTTAAATGCCAAAAAATGTATTGCCTTTCTAACCCAAACAAAGGAAATGATTCCTATTGAATATCGAAAAAAAATTGGCAACCGTATTTACGGGTGTGATACTTGTCAGATAGTCTGTCCAAAAAATAAAGGAATTGACAGCCATAATCATCTGGAAATGGAGCCGGATCCGGAGGTGGCCAAACCGCTATTACTTCCTCTATTGAAGCTAAGCAATCGTCAATTTAAAGAGCGGTATGGAGAAATTGCCGGTTCTTGGCGTGGAAAAAATCCCATTCAACGAAATGCAGTGATTGCTTTAGGTCATTTTAAGGAAGTACAAGCGATACCAGATTTGGTAGAGCTAATCTCTCGTGATCCTCGCCCAGTTATTCGCGGAACCGCTGTATGGGCTTTAGGTGAAATTGTTGGTGAAGAGATTGTTTCTTATATAGGTGACATCATGGGGAAGGAAACTGATGAACAGGTGTTGCATGAATACGAAATGGTAACGAAGCAAGAGAAAGAATAATGAAATTTCTCTTTTGGTCATAAAGTGGTATAGAAAAGGGAAAGTGCAAGAGAAAACACCTTAGAGGAGTGCAACTTTATGGACAGTCGAGAGTTTCTTCAAATATATATTCAAGAACGGATAGAATTACTGTTGGGAAACAAAGTAGACACATGTTTTGTACGGGAAGAAGTTGCCAATGATGTACATCATGCGAGCAAGCTGTTTCAAGCAAGGAATGGAGAAATTGTCAAGTGCCAAGGGAAAGGGTTTCTTATTCGTGAATTGGAATTATTAGGGAAGAAGTATCTAGACTATCTGATTCATTTGCAATACGTAATCAAACAAAAAACATTCTTTTATGTGCAGGAAATAGTTGAACTGCGAAGACTCGTGTTACAAAATGAAAGAGTGATTGAAGATATTTCTCTTGTTGAGGAGGGAATAGGGCAACGAGAAGAAAAGATAATTGTCGACGCAGAGGGAGAAAGACTACCGTTTATTTACGCTCGACTAGAAGCTGTAAAATATGCAGAGATATGGTGGAATAGCTATAATCCGGCTTTTCAGCAGTTTGAGAAAAACAATTGCACCAACTACATTTCCCAATGTTTATATGCAGGGAATGCTCCAATGACAGGCTATCCAAATCGTGGGAAGGGTTGGTGGTACAAAAATCATCAATGGAGCTATAGCTGGACTACCCCCCATGGATTATGGAATTATCTTTCAAAGGCAAAAACTGGTCTTCGGGCAGTGAAAGTAAAGAGTCCTCAAGAGTTAAAAATTGGGGATTTGATTTTTTATGATTTTGAAGGTGATGGAAGATGGAATCATAGTACCATCGTCGTTGCGAAGGATAATAACAAAATGCCCCTTGTCAATGCCCAATCAACCAACAGCCGTTACCGTTTTTGGGATTATCGTGATTCCTATAAATATACAGAGAATACAAAATATACATTTTTCCATATTGTTGATGATAGTTAATGTATTCAAGGGATAAAAAATACTTCATTGAAGTTACGCTTATCCCTTGATATAATAGCTTTTATGAGTTTATAAATAGTTTCGAGGTGAAAGATTTGGCAATTCATGTAGTATTATATCAACCAGAAATTCCAGCTAATACTGGGAACATTGCACGTACATGTGCAGCAACAGATACAGCGTTACATTTAATCCGACCGTTAGGGTTTTCAACAGATGATAAAATGTTGAAGCGAGCAGGTCTTGATTATTGGGAGTTTGTAGATGTTCACTATCATGATTCTTTAGAAGATTTTTTTAAGGCATATCCTGAAGGAAAATTCTACTATATAGAAACATTTGGACAAAAGCCCCACTCATCCTTCGACTACAGTAACAAGGATGAAGATATTTTCTTTGTATTCGGTCGTGAATCAACAGGATTACCGAAGGAGTTAATCAAAGAGAATTTAGATACTTGCTTGCGGATACCGATGACAAAAAATGTTCGCTCCCTAAACTTATCCAATACAGCGGCGATTTTGGTGTATGAGGCGTTAAGGCAACAAGATTATCATGATTTGTTAACAACAGACGATAAGTTGTAAGGAAGAGGAGGGGTGTCACGACAAACGCATGAAAGTTTCTAACACTAGTTAGTAACTTATCATATTTTTTTGACTAGTGAGAGGACGGAAGGTCTTCCGCCTCTACTCAAATCTGCACATGGAGATGACAGGACGCAAGCAGCCTGAAGACAATCGCTTCAAGGCACAAACCATAAGTAATTCAAATTTTCCCTAACCATGTCACTTCCATGTTCCGATTTAGCTACGGATCTAGGCTTCCAAACAGATTTCCCCCACTATTACACCAGCTATACTTCAAATAGCACAGAAACATATTTCGAAAAGTCTAAAGAAAGCATATGGCATTTTTTTCTTAAACTTGTGTACTTACCCATCACTAGCAGCGTGAGGTTTGATAATATTCTCTCATTTCGATTTGTGAGCGTGCGGATTCTACTGTTCGATGATATTTATATCTCAAATTAACCATGCTGTGAAAAGTAGCTTCTTCACAGTATGGTTAGTAGCTGGAGGGATTTGAGCAGAGAGTCTGTTCTTTATACGTTTCTCTTGCCAAAGATTCCAATAAATAAATAACAGGTATCTGTGTTGTAATATTCGAATCATCATGTATCTCTTCCGTTACATAATAAGGAATGTTAATATCAGCAATTTTAGCTAATGTGCAACTACTAGTATTGGTAACGCTAATAATTGTCCCTCCACTTGCTTTTGACTGTACAGCTAGATCGATGATAGTAGGAGTTTCTCCTGAAACCGATAAAAAAATAATAACACTATCCTTGAACATATTTGACTTAATTGGAAAAAAAGGATCTTTAATGTATTGTGAAAATGAACCGAGGTTTGAAAAAAAGCGAGCGCCATATTCAGCTAAACTTCCGGATGTTCCGATACCAAAAAAAACAATGTTACTGGCTTGAGAAATAACCTTGGCAGACTCTTTAATATAGGGTTCAAAATTGCCTTTTAATGTTCGC
Organism: Bacillaceae bacterium; assembly: GCA_027451065.1. Lineage (GTDB taxonomy): Bacteria > Bacillota > Bacilli > Bacillales > Bacillaceae_G > DAIDKD01. The sequence continues at coordinate 8,078 of DAIDKD010000141.1, forward strand.
TCATTGAATTCTGATAAAGATTCGTAGCCACTTCTTAAGTGGCGTTTTTTATTACCTTTTTCTGATAAATCCATTTTAAGTTTTGTTTTAAATTCGGAGAAACCATCACAATTCATTTTTTTGCAAAATCGGAGAATTGTAGAAGTAGAGACATGTGTTTCGTTAGCTAGTTCTCGTATTCTCATATAGATTACCTTATCTTTGTTCTCAGAAATATATTTGTATAGGGAGTTTTCTAATTCGTTGAGTGTTGAGATATCTTTCGATGAAAACATGCTGTCACCCCTTTCAAAATAGTAATAAACATTTTCATAATATTATAATAACATAAATACTTGATAAAGAAAGCGTTCTTTTAAAATTAGTAGTGGAAATTA
>DAIDKD010000142.1:0-261 GCA_027451065.1 Bacillaceae bacterium
CACCTTTAGGTCTATTAATCGCAGGACCATTAGCAGAAATAATCGGGATTCAACTGTTGTTTTTCCTGTCGGGTATACTGACCATTATCGTTGCAATCGCGTTTTTCTTTTTACGCTCTGTGCGGGAGTTAGAACCGAATAAAGTAGAGGAATTAGATTTATCTGTAGATAATGGTGTAGAGCTTAAATGAAAAGAGGGAGTCTAAAAATGCCGATATTAAAAGGAATCAAGACAAAATTAAGGATTGGTAAAACTCTGGA
>DAIDKD010000142.1:271-8390 GCA_027451065.1 Bacillaceae bacterium
GAGTGTCAATCTTGATGGGATTATCAAACTTGAGGAGTTTAAAGAGTTCGAAAGTTTTGATTGGCTTGATGAAAACGAGAATAGTTAGTTGGAACTTTCGGTTAAAAATAAGTGAAACTTTTTCATCAGATACTTTTTCCTGCTGATAATTAGTTGAACCAATCGTTTTTTTAGTTACGGTAGAATGGAGGACTAGTATCATGCAATATATATTCATTCACGGCCTTGGGCAAAATTTTTCAAGCTGGGATAAAACAATTTCATTTATGGCGAATCTAACTCTTCCAGTATGCCCAGATTTATTTGCACTTCTCAACAACAAAGAAGTTACTTATGCCAACTTGTATCACGCCTTTTCAGAGTATTGTAATAATATTTCCGAACCGCTTAACCTGTGCGGCCTCTCTTTAGGAGGGATTCTCGCATTGAATTATGCAATAGAATACCCTTCGAGAGTACAATCATTAGTACTCATCGGTGCACAATATAAAATGCCAAAAACACTGTTTAAACTCCAAAATATTATCTTTCGACTTATGCCAGAGTCCACTTTCAAAAAGATGGGGTTTCAAAAGAAAAATATTATTCAATTAACAAATTCTATGATTGACTTAGACTTTAGCAAAAATTTAAAAAGTGTTTCATGTAATACCCTAATCATTTGTGGAGAGAAAGACAGAGCAAACAAAAAAGCAGCAAAAAGTTTAGCCGAGAACATACCAGGGGCAAAATTCCAACTTCTTGTAAACGCAAGCCATGAAGTAAACAAGGAAACCCCCAAAAAATTGGCTGCGGAACTTGAGAGGTTTTACCAAAAGCAGTAATGATAATCGAGGTTTTGGTAAGGGAAATTTTATACTTTCTTGTTTTTAATTAACACAGGCTGTCTGAGAAGAGGAAACAACCCCTTCTGGGCAGCCTGCACTGTTTTTCTAGTTCTGCAAATCAATAATACGCTGACGTACAGCCTCACGTTTTTCTAGATAGTCTTTTTCTTTTGCCCGTTCCCCTTCAATTACTGCCTCAGGAGCTTTGGCAACAAATCCTTGGTTAGACAATTTTTTCTGAACTCGTTCTACTTCTTTGTCGTATTTGTCTAATTCTTTTTGAAGACGAGCAATTTCCTCTTCTACATTAATCAATCCAGCTAGTGGTAAATAAAGCTCTGCACCTGTTACAATTGCTGACATGGATTTTTCCGGTGCTTCTATTCCGCTAGTAATTGTTAATTTCTCTGGATTACAGAAACGTTCAATATAAGAAGTATTTTTCTCTAATTGAGTTTGAATTATCTCATCTTTGGCATTGATCATTAAGTCAACTTTTTTGCTCATTGGCGTATTTACTTCCGCACGGATGTTACGAACAGAGCGAATAATGTCTACCAATAGCTTCATTTCACCAGCTGCTTCTTCATCGGTTAATTCAGGGCGAACTGTTGGCCACTCTGCAACGGTAATCGACTCTCCTTCTACTGGAAGTGCCTGCCAAATTTTCTCCGTTACAAACGGCATGAATGGATGCAACATTTTCATCGTACTTTCTAAAACATATGCCAAAATAGAGCGAGTTGTCTTTTTAGCAGATTCATCTTCGCCGTATAGTGGGATTTTTGCCATTTCAATGTACCAGTCACACACATCATCCCAAATGAAATTGTAAAGGAGACGTCCTACTTCACCAAATTCATATTTATCCATTAATTTTGTTACATCGGCAATTGTTTCGTTTAGGCGAGTAAGAATCCACTTATCCGCTACTGACTTTTCTCCAGATAAATCAATATCTTCTGCCTTCAATCCTTCCATGTTCATTAATGCAAAACGGGAAGCATTCCAAATTTTATTGACAAAGTTCCATGTTGCCTCTACTTTTTCAAAGCTAAAGCGAACATCTTGACCTGGTGAACCAGCCGTTGCTAGGAAGTAACGTAATGAGTCGGCGCCGTATTTCTCAATTACTTCCATTGGGTCTACACCGTTACCAAGAGATTTACTCATTTTTCTTCCTTGCTCATCACGTACCAAACCATGAATTAATACGTCGTTAAATGGACGTAGCCCAGTGAATTCAATTCCTTGGAAAATCATTCTTGATACCCAGAAGAAAATAATGTCATATCCAGTTACTAATGTATTTGTTGGATAGAAGCGTTTAAAATCTTCTGATTCTGTGTTTGGCCAGCCTAGTGTTGAAAATGGCCATAATGCACTAGAGAACCATGTGTCTAATACGTCTGAGTCCTGCTCCCAATTCTCAATATCTGCTGGCGCTTCAAAGTCTACATGAACCTCACCAGTTTCTTTGTGATACCAAGCCGGAATTCTATGTCCCCACCATAACTGACGGGAAATACACCAGTCACGGATATTCTCCATCCAGTGTAAATATGTTTGTTCAAAGCGATTTGGCACAAAATTTACTTTTTCCTCTGATTGTTGTAGCTTAACCGCTTCTTTTGCTAGAGGGTCCATTTTTACAAACCATTGTGTGGACAAGTACGGCTCAACAACAGCACCGCTACGCTCAGAATGTCCAACTGAATGAGTGTGCTCTTCAATTTCCACAAGAACACCTTGCTCTTGTAGATCTTTGACGATTTGCTTACGACATTCAAAGCGATCCATTCCTTGATATTTACCAGCATTCTCATTCATTGTACCATCTTCATTCATAACGAGAACACGTGGTAAATCATGGCGATTCCCTACTTCAAAATCATTTGGATCATGGGCTGGTGTAATTTTTACAACGCCTGTTCCAAATTCCATATCTACATAGTCATCAGCAACAATCGGAATTTCACGGCCGATAATTGGCAAAGTGACTGTTTTTCCAATAAACGCTGCGTAGCGCCCATCTTTTGGATTTACTGCAATAGCAGTATCTCCCAGCATTGTTTCCGGACGAGTTGTTGCAAGACGAACTTTTCCAGTGCCATCTGTTAATGGATATTCCAAATGATAAAATGCACCTTGCACATCCTTATAAATAACCTCAATATCTGATAATGCTGTACGGGTAGCTGGATCCCAGTTAATAATATATTCACCACGATAGATAAGACCCTTTTTATATAACTTTACAAAAACTTCTTGTACCGCTTTTGATAAACCTTCATCTAAGGTAAATCGTTCACGAGAATAGTCCAATCCTAGACCAATTTTCTCCCATTGAGAGCGAATATAAGAAGCATATTCTTCTTTCCACTCCCAAGATTTCTCTAAAAATTTCTCACGCCCAAGCTCATAACGTGAAGTTCCTTCTTCCTTAAGTTTTGCTTCAACTTTCGCTTGGGTTGCAATCCCAGCATGGTCCATTCCAGGAAGATATAAAGTATTATAACCTTGCATTCGCTTGAAGCGAGTTAAGATATCCTGTAAGGTCGTATCCCAAGCATGACCTAAATGAAGCTTCCCCGTTACATTCGGTGGTGGAATGACAATTGTATAAGACTCCTTCTCTGCGTCACTGCCTGCCTCAAAAAATTTACCTTCCAACCACCATTGATAACGCCCTTGCTCCACCGTCTGTGGATCATACTTTGGCGGTAATGCATTTTCCAAATTACCCATAGATTCTTCCTCCATTCATATTTTCCATCGTACTCAAACTCCAAGTAGTGAATCAACATTCGGATTTCACCACCCTTGTAGATTTTGTATGCTGAGGGGTGGGGGCGGCTTGTGCCTCCACCCCTCAGCATACAAAAAAACCCCATCCATCCTCTCTGAAAAGGACGAATGGGGCTGAATTCGCGGTACCACCTTTTTTTGCAAAGTAACTCTTTGCACACTCAATCAAATAACGGTTCGTCTCCGTTTTCCTCTACTAAATAATATTTTACCTTGTTCGAGGAAACTGCTCAAGGGCTACCTTCTGGCGCTACTATTTAAGAAACCTTTCAGCTATTGGCTTCTCTCTCTGAAAACGTCTTTCACCGTACTCTTCCCTATCATTGCATTCACTATATGTTTTTTATATAGTTTACAGAATTCGCTCCTTACAGTCAAGAATTACTTGTAGATTTTCACGACAAACCCGGGATAAATATGTTTCCTAAGAACCCTCTTTGTTATACATATCCTGCTGAATTTTTGATACAAGGTGTTCTAGATTGTTCATGAGCCAATTGATTTTTTGTAATTTTCCTGTTTGTTTTAATTCATTTCTATTCCCTTTGACATGAATATATTTTTTTACCAATCCAATCATGTGTTGAGGATAAGCTAAATAACTTATCATTAATTTCTTTTCTTCCTTTTGTAATGGAAATACTTTCTCATATTCCATCAACCACTCAAACCGCTCTGTTCTTGCTGCAGGATAAGTGTTTAATGCACGATAATAAAATTGAACCAAATCATACGTCGGAATTTCTTCTCGCGCTTTTTCTAAGCTGATAAAAAAACCGTTATTTTGTTTATCTACTAAAAAATGTTGTGCCGACAGATTGCCGTGGATCAAGGCAGTTCGAATTTTTCCTTTTTCTTTTACTACTTGGTGCCATTCTTCCAACATTTTGACTGCAAATTCATGGGAACGGATTGTTTGATGATAGTAAGAGCAAAAATATAGTTCAAATGGGGACATGTACCATTTCCGCTCACATTTATCTATAAATCCATCCAGCATCTCCTTTTCATTTTCCCATTGCCCTGATATTTGCTCATATTGTCTTTGAATTTCATCAGACGATAGATCCTTTTCTTTTTTTGTAGCTTTATGCAAATTTCCTAATACAGAAAACATCGTATAAAAATGGTTATTCTCATCACTCGCTGCGTCTGTTTGCTCAAACCAAGGCATTAAATAATATCCTTGTTCTTGTTCGTATACAAAAAAACGACCATCCCGTGTGTAATACAAAGGCATCGTACCACGAAAGCCACTTTCATTTAACAAATGCATATTACGTAATAATCCAGTTTGCTCTCTCTGGTTATTCTCCAGCCTTTTTAGCGCAAAGGTTCCTTGATCTGTGTAAATTTTTGTTACTTTTCCATACTCTTCTGCATACTTCGGTACCAAATCGTATAGTCTTAGAATTGGAATGTATTTTTGAAGTGCTTCTATTTTCATAATGAAAACAACCGCTACTTAGTCTTCTTCACAGGAACATACAAAATTTGCCCTTCCATTAAATAAGACTCTTCCAATTGATTTCTTCTGGCAATCTGTTGTGCTTGCACTTCATATTTTTCCGCAATTGATTCTAATGTATCCCCATTTTGAACAATGTACACACGAAGTTTTTTGAAATTCTCTCCCTCATTGCCAAATAATTTTGTTAAATACAATTCATTTTCCGAACGAGCTACTACCATCTCTGCTTTCGCTTCTTCTACCTCGCCGTCGATCTCTTCTTCCTCAGTTGGTTCTTGATTTTGATCTTGCTCTAGATAGTTTTCTTCTACTTGACTGCTAAAAAATTCAATATGTGGAGTCACTTCCCTTTGATATTGGACTTCCGTGGGCACTTGCTGTTCTTTCTCTCCCGACTCCCTTTGATACTGCAACCCTATTTCTTCTAGTTCGAGTTCTTCAACTTCCTCTTGGTTTGGCCGCTTGTATTCCACAGGTTCCCTATCATTCTCAACCACTTCCTCTTCTTGCTCCAATCCCACTTCCTCCGGTGCTTTCCTCGCTTCAAACGAAAACTCTTTAAACACATTTTGGATTAAAGATTGGTAATATAGATTAGGAAGCGATTCCTCCTTTTCACTTAGCTCACCTTGGGATTCTTCATCCATTCCTTCACTTGCACTTTCAAATAACTCCTCATTATCCACTGCTTCCTGTTCTTCCTCGTACAAACCAGTAACGGCAACATCTGCCATAATTTGCAAGGAACTGCTTTTTGGTAATTCATAATCAAAGGACTCGACTAGAACATAAATATCCACTAATTCCTTTACTCTCTTCTTCGGAATCGTCACATCAATAGGAAAATAGTGTGTAAATACACATACTCCGTCTTCCTGCTCTACCACTTCTTCCACTGTTGCTACTTGACTATGATCTCTTAACGAAAACGATTCTTCTGACTCTTTCTTATTATACTCACCGTATAATTCCAGTGCTCCTGTTACTTGAACATAGTCTTCTTTTTCTTCTATCTCAATCTGCGGATTTAATTCGATTGATAATAAATTTTCTATTTCCTGTCCCTTTTTAAACCATACAGCTTCTTTTAATGAGAAACGTAAAGACGTTTGATAATCCTCAGCCACCTAAAATCCCCCCTCGTGCAAATAAAAAAGATGACATTACAGTTTTATGAGCGAAAATGGAAATTTATGAATCTTCCGAAGAGAAAATGAATTGCGAATTTCTCTAAACCATCTTTTCTAGATGACTCTGTAGATGTTACAATGGTAAGTACAACATTGAACATACATAAAGTAAGTACATGTATAGAAATTTTTAATCCTAAAAAAATCAATCATGAGGTGACTAAATATGGAGATTACATTAAGGGAATCTGTTGACATTGAAGGCTACTTGCTGGATTTGTTAAACGAACAAAGTGAAGAGAAAAGTGCAGACATGCCTTTTGACTACACTGAAACAAGGTTTTCCTTTGGTCTTTATATTGACGAGGAGCTTGTCGGTGGCCTGACAGCCAAAGAAAAGCTAGGGGAATTCTGTATTAGCCTGCTCGCCATTTCAAAAGATTATCGCAACCAAGGTCTCGGCAAACGTCTTATGAAAGTAGCAGAAGAAAAAGCGTTAGAAAGAGGATGCAATCATTTGCTTCTAACTACTTACAGCTATCAAGGTGCCTACTTTTATCCGAAACTGGGGTTTTCACAGTTAGGAAAAATTTCAGATTACCCTATGTCAGGAGTTGACAAACTTTATTTTATCAAGTATCTATAGGTGATGAAAAATGGAGAAAACATTTCTCATCACCTGCATAAAGCTAGTAAACTCTTTTATATCTCCAATTATTTTGTTAATATCTTAAAAACACTTTCTGCTGCCTGTAATGTTTTTTCAATATCTTCCTCACTATGCTCCGTTGATAGAAACCATCCTTCAAATGGAGATGGGGGCAAATAAACACCTTCCTTTAACATCTCTCTAAAAAATGTTGCGAAAAGTTCAGTGTCTGATGTTTTTGCTTTTTCAAAGTTAATAACTTTTACATCAGTAAAAAATATCCCAAACATAGCTCCTGTACGATTTATACACACCGGTATATTATATTTCTCAGCTAATCGTAAGAAGCCCTCCTCTAGCAAATTTCCTTTACGAATAAAATCTTCATAGTGCTCCGGTGTTAATTGTTTTAATGTTTGGTAACCCGCCGTCATTGCCAATGGATTTCCCGATAATGTTCCTGCTTGGTATATTGGACCACTTGGTGCTATTTGCTCCATTATCTCCTTACGTCCACCGTAGGCGCCAACTGGAAGCCCGCCACCAATTACTTTCCCAAAGCATGTTAAATCAGGAGTTATTCCGTAATAGCCCTGGGCACAGTGATAGCCAACTCGAAAACCAGTCATCACCTCATCGAAAATAAGCAGTGTACCATTCTTTTCTGTGATTTCACGAATCCCTTCCAAGAAACCATGCTGTGGAGGCACGACTCCCATATTCCCAGCTACTGGTTCGACAATAACAGCAGCCAATTCCTCTCCGTAATGCTCAAAAGCAACATTTACACTCTCCAAGTCATTATAAGGAACAGTAATTGTATTGACAGCAACCCCTTCAGGTACTCCTGGACTATCTGGTAAACCTAATGTTGCTACTCCAGAACCGGCTTTAATTAAAAGAGAATCTCCATGACCATGATAGCATCCCTCAAACTTAAGAATTTTATTTCGTCCTGTATATCCTCGTGCCAATCTTAGAGCACTCATTGTCGCCTCTGTTCCTGAACTTACCATTCTAATCATTTCAACTGATGGAACTCTTTCTATTACTAACTCTGCCAACTCACTTTCTAGTAAAGTAGGTGCTCCAAAACTTGTTCCTCTCTCAATAGCAGCTTTTAAAGCTGTTGCTATTGCATCATTAGCATGCCCTAAAATAAGTGGACCCCACGATAAGACATAATCAATATATTCATTTCCATCAATATCATAAATTTTTGAACCTTTTCCTC
>DAIDKD010000143.1 GCA_027451065.1 Bacillaceae bacterium
AAGGTAAAGTCGTTAAATAAATTTTACGGAAAAGAGCAGGTACTTTTTGATGTGAGTTTTGAAGTGAATGCTGGAGAGATTGTAGCATTACTAGGTCAATCAGGAGCGGGGAAAACAACAATTTTGCGCTGTGTAAATGGATTGGAGTCGTTTGACAGTGGGGAAATTGAAATAGATGGACAAGTGATTTCATCACAGAAAGATATTGCGAAAGTGAGAAAAGACGTAGGTTTGGTCTTCCAGAATTACAATTTATTTCCACACAAGTCAGTATTAGAAAATATTATTGAAGCTCCTATCCTCGCTTTAGGGGAAGCGAAAGATGAAGCGGAAAAGAGAGCGTTGAATCTATTGAAACAGGTAGGATTGGAAGAAAAGGCAAATGCTTATCCATTTGAATTGTCTGGTGGGCAGCAACAGCGAGTGGCAATTGCGAGAGCTTGTGCGTTGCAACCGAAAGTGTTATGTTTCGACGAACCGACTGCTGCTTTAGATCCGGAATTGACAGGGGAAGTAGCGAAAATTATTCGGAAATTAGCAGAAAGTGGAATGAGTATTTTAATTATTACTCACGACATGGCTTTTGCTGAGATGGTAGCTACTCGAACATTAAAGGTAGAGAAGGGTAGTGTCAAAAATTCTTGAAAATGAGAAAAAATAAAAACCTCAATCACTTAAAACATGCTATAATTAATAAAAAAAGTGGAGAAGAGGGCATCAAGATGGTTCTGGACAATCAGATAATAGAAATGTTGACACGATTAGACCAAAATATGAATGAAGGTTTTCTTCAAATTAACACTAGATTAGACAGAGTAGAGGAAAGATTGGATAAGGTAGAACAAAGATTAGGCAAAGTAGAGCAAAGATTAGATAAGGTAGAACAAAAAGTCGATATTCTAGAACAAAGACAAACCAGATTGGAAAAAGAAGTAAAAAGTGTCGTTGAGTATACTGGGGGACTGATGGAGTTTCGTATGGAGGTAATTGGAAATCTAGAAAGTATTAAACATTCCATTGATAAATTTGATTTGACGATAGATTTATTATCTCGTCGCTCAATTGAGCATGAAGCAATCTTGAAAAAAATTGTATAGATAGCCTATGATTTTTCGCTGTATTCAAACAGTAAACTTTTAACGTTTCATCATTTTTTGAAATAGGGATGTAAGATATGGGAGCTTCTCCCTATATCTTACATCCCTATCATGTTTTACAACGAAATTTATTTGTTTCCATAGGGGGTTGACAACTTTTTCTAACTAGTTTCTTTCTCTTGTTGGCTGTTTAAGAAGATATTTCTTGAATAAATGAAAACACTAGGTAATTGTCCGAGAATAAAAACAGGATCTTTGCGATAAAAAGCATAAATAGAGAGAACGATAGCACCAGCAATACTAAATATCCAAAAGGAATTGGGAATAACCGTTTTCTTCGCTTTTTCACTTGCCCACCACTGAATGACAAATCTTGCCGAGAACATCCCTTGACCAATTAGACCAAAAGTAACCCAAATTATTTCAGTGATAGATAAATGAAAGTGTGACAGCATCTGGATTCCCCCCTATGTTCTTCACAAGATGACCAATCCACTTACGCCTTTTATTTTACTTTCGAATTTTGTAACGGATATGTCTTTTTTTCAACCAACCAACAACAATAGTATCCATCAGTCCGACGAAGGCACGGTTGAAGATGCCGTATTTAGATGTGCCAAATTTTCTTTCTCTATGAGAGACAGGAATCTCGATGACTCGATAGCCATTCATTTTAGCAAGAGTAGGAAGAAAACGGTGCATACCTTCAAATAAATAGTATTTATTAGCTACTTCTTTTTTGAAAAGCTTCATAGGGCAGCCTGTATCTTCAATGGTATCATGAGTGATGAAGTTTCGTACCCCGTTGCCAACTTTGGAAGATACTTTTTTAATGAATGTATCTTGTCTATTTGTTCTCTTTCCATTTACAAAATCATAGTTATCCATATATGGTAGAAGGGTGACGATATCTTTAGGATCTGTTTGAAGGTCTGCATCAATAATTGCTATAAGCTCTCCTTTAGCTGTTCTCATTCCTGCCCAAAGAGCAGCTGTTTGCCCACAATTTTCCTCGAAATGAATGACATGAACAGCAAGGTTATCGTTGGCAATGTTATTCAGTAGAGTAGCACTATTGTCTAAGCTTCCATCATTTACGAGAATGATTTCATAAGAAATTTTATCATTCAACGCATGTGTAATGGACTGATATAAATATTCAATATTTTCTTCTTCATTATAGATAGGTGCAATAATGGATAGCTCTATCATGTTTTTTCTCCTTTGTACCAAGTAATAAACTGTTTGATTCCTTCTTCAAAAGTGGTTTGAGGATTGTAGCCGATTAATCTTTTTGCTTTTTCTATATTAGCGTATGTTTGGAGGACATCTCCGGGTTGAAGAGGAAGAAATTTCTTGGTTGCTTTTTTGCCTAAAGTCTGTTCAATAGTTGTTATCATTTTTTGCAAAGAAATAGTACGGCTTTCACCTAGGTTGAATACTTCAAATAAATGATTATTTTCAATATAGCCGATAGCGTTCACGATGCCGTCAACAATATCATCAATATACGTATAATCACGCCTTGTACGACCATCGCCAAACACAGGAATCGGCACATCTTCTGTAATCATCTTTGTAAACTTGTGGATAGCTAAATCAGGTCGTTGGCGCGGTCCGTATACAGTGAAAAAACGAAGGATAATTGTGCTGATGTTGTAAAGGTGAAAATAAGTGTGGACAATCATCTCGCCGCTCTTCTTTGTTGCTGCATAAGGAGAGATGGTTCTGTCTACAAAATCACCTTCTGAAAAAGGGACTTTTTGATTATTTCCATAAACTGATGAGGAAGAAGCAAATATAAGTTTGGCTACTCCGTGTTTTCGCATCATTTCCAGTATGACCATTGTTCCTTGAATATTTACGTCAGTATATGCGAGAGGATTTTCTATAGAAGGGCGCACTCCGGCTAATGCAGCAAGATGAATGACAGCATCAACCTTTTCCTGTTGAAAAACTTTATCAATCTCTTGGTAATTACGAATATCCACGACTTCTAATTTGTATGATTCAGAGTTGACCATTGAGATTAGCCGTTGTAAATCAGTCTCTTTTTCTTTATATTTAAAGTCCCCTTGGTATTTTTTACTCTCAAGGCTGTTTTTTATTTTCACTTTGTAATGATAGAAGTCGGAGAAATTATCTATATTAATGATTCGATGCCCTAGCTCAAGTAATCTTTGACAAAGGTGGGAGCCGATGAATCCAGACCCACCTGTAACTATGTACGTGCTCATCATGCCACCCCCATTCAAATGTATCCATCAGTCTGTTTCTTCTTTCTGATTTTCAGAAATGGTCGTTTTAATTATCTTTAAAAAATCCGCTTTACTTCCAACTATATGAAAGTAGTGAAATATTTAGTGATAAAAGTTAAAAAAACACATTCACTCCTGTATAATAGAGGTGAGGTGAGGTGAGGTAATGATGAAAGAATTAACGAATAAAATTGAAAAAGATATGTTGAAAGTTTGGTATATTCATTCGTACATCACACTAGCAGTATTGCTGATTATATTTTTTGGATATATGATTTTGATGTTTCGATTTGATTGGTGGCGCTGGCCTTTATTTGCTATTGGAATTTGTACAGTACCGTTGTTTATTTATGAGCGTTTTGTCTCTCCACATTTTAAATATAAAACCTTTCGCTATGAATTGGGGGAAGATGAACTGGAGATTCAATCAGGTGTTTTTATTGTTTCGCGAACTTTGATTCCGATGAATCGGGTTCAGTATGTTACGACAGAACAAGGTCCTATTATGAAAAAATATCAGCTTACTGGACTAGAAGTATCTACAGCTGCAACGAAACATTCAATAACGGGAATAACAGAAAGTAGAGCAGAAGAGCTAAGAAGATTTATTGCTGAACTAGTAAAGGAAAGTGAAGAAGATGTCTAAACGCCAACACCCGATTTTAATTGCCTATTTGTTAGGAAAATGGTTGAAAGAAAATGTCATTGGACTAGTGTTCCTCATTATAGGAATGGGAACATTTGTCACTTATATTGGAGTTGCTATGTTACTTATTAGTATTTTTCTTGCTGTAGGGAAATGGTATACCTTGACTTATCAACTAGAAGAAGACGGAGTACATATTCATGCTGGGATATTCACAAAAGAAAAAACTTTTATTCATTACGAAAAAGTTCAAACCATTCGTACCCAAACACCGCTCCTTTTTCGTCTCTTTGGCTTTACTTCTGTTTACATAGAAACGGCCGGAGGTGATGATAAACCTGAAGTAAGTATTCAAGGTATTACAGAGGAAGAAGCAGAAAAAATAACCCAAATAATGAACAGAACCTCGCGCTCTATTAGTGTAGAAGAGAGTGACATAATCTTTTCGTTTTCAAAAAAAGAATTAGTGTTGGCGGCAATTACTTCTGGTCAATTTGCTGTTGTTCTTTTTGCATTGCTAGGTGCTTATTGGGAGTTGAGTGACCTGATTCCTGGAGAATTTTGGAATGTCCTTGTCGGGTTTGTTGAGCCTTTTTCATACAGTACATGGATCTTCACAGCCCTTCTTCTTTTAATCGCTTCATGGATTTTATCTATTTTTTTGTTTGCTTATAAATATGCTAATTTTATTGTGAAAAAGGAAGAAGAGGGAGTAAGAGTTTTTCAGGGGTTGCTAGAGAAAAAAGAATTCTTTATAAGAAGTCATCGCATTCAATCGATTACTATCAAGGAAAGTTTTGTAAGAAAAGCTTTAGGATATTGCACTGTATCAGTTGAGGTAATCGCAAAAACGGGAAAAGAAGATGAGGGGACAAAGGTTGTATTCCCGTTTATCCAAAAGAATCGCCTAGAAAAGATTTTTTCTGTCTGCTTTTCGGATTACCAATATACCTTGGACTTACAAGGGGTTTCCAAAGAAGCAAAAGGATTCTACTATAGAAGCAGTATTATTTGGCTAACAGTCATACCTACTATCATCACAGTTGGAGTTATCTTGTTTATTCAAATTTATCAACTACTATGGCTAGTTATCATTTTTCCTATGCTTGGCTTCTTCCTGGGAAAAATAAGGGCAAAATATGCCAAGTTTGAAATGGTGGAGAGGCAGTTAGTCTTCTCAAATGTATCATTTTTAGAATTCCAAACAATATTCGTTACACGTCCACATATCCAAATGTTAAAATATCAGCAAAATATTTTCCAAAGAAGGAAAGCGGTAAGTAGTATTGGTGTGACTATTACTGCAGGTGCTATGTATTCTCTTGCTCATATAGATAAAGTGGGAAGAAAAAGGATATTAGCTTGGTTTCAAAATAATAAATAGATGAGGATGACAGGCTGTTTGAAACGAGGAAATTCACTTCTTTTCAAACAGCCTGTAGAAAGAGTCAACTACGATGAAGAAGTTGACTCTTTCTATATCATGGAGAATAAGTTGACCTTTTGGACAGCTCCTCACCTTGAAAGGATTGTCTTCCTCATTTCAATATTTCCACAATCATATCCCGCTCTGGTAAGCTTTCAGAAGTCTTTTGGCAGTGTGACGAAATGAAAAATTTCGCTCAATCATATCACGAGCGTTTTTTCCTAACCATTGGGCTACATTCGGTTGTGATAAAATATCGCTGACAGCAGCGGCAAAAGCAGAAGGTGATTGATAGTCCTCCACTAGCAGTCCGTTAAATTTATGAAGAACAATTTCCCTATTGCCTCCACGATTTGTTGAAATAAGCGGAACGCCAGCTGCCATTGCTTCATAATTTACTCGTGCCAACGGTTCATTCCATTGAGAGCTGCAAATACAAACATCTGCCATGAGAAAGAGATTAGGAATTTCCTCTGCCGGAATAAATTGAGTGAAGAGAATGTTGTTTTCAAATGGCCCAGCTAGTTTGTACAAATAATCTACGTATCTATTCAAACCGTTGTCGCTGAACCATTTTCCGCCAGCAATAACAAGAACAGCATCTGGAAATTCTTCATTGATTTCTTTCATGGCTTGAATGAGAATATGAGGTCCTTTTGCCTTACTTAACCGTCCTACAAATAAAAGTATTTTTTTGTTTTCTAGTTGATATTTTTTACGGTATTCTTTCTTTATTTTTCCTCCATCTTCTGTCCAAACTGGCGGATAAGCGGAAAGGTCAACTCCAGAGTAGACAACTTTTATTTTTTCTTCAGCTTCGGGAAATCTGTTGATAATCGTTTGTTTTATATAATTACTCACGGTCATAATCCCAGTTGCATCTTCAATGGCTTTTTTTCCCAATTCATCAGAAATCTTTTTTGTTGAAAACATGTCGTTGTGGACGCTTAAAAAAATTTTGCTGTTCGGACTAGCTTTTTTATATAGAGGAATATTTGCTGGACGATTGAATACATGGATAATGTCAAAAGCGTGTTTCGTTAGTTCAGCAGCTACAGAATTCCGATAGTTTATTCTAGGAAATCGGATGTAGCGAACCCCTGTAATATTTTCTTCAGCAGGAAGATTTACATCCTCGATGGAAAAAATTGTTAAGTCATAAGCTTGTGATAGAAAGGGAGTTACTCCGTCAATCATCATTTGAATTGCTCCACCTTTTATTGCTGGGGAAGGCAGCTTTTCTGTGCAAATGAATGCTAGTTTCATGGCCGACCAACACCTATATAAGTGAATCCATATGACTCTATTTCTTTTTTATTCCAAATATTTCTGCCATCTACAATGAATAAACCGTTCATTGCTTTTTTTATTTCTTGCCATGGAAGTGAAGTGAATGCGGGCCAGTCTGTTGCAAGAATAAGACAATGACTACCTTCAACCGTTTCTGCCAAGGATGGATGTTGAGTGGCGAGTGATTCCATATTTTTGGGTATCACTCCCTTAGGATCATAAACATGGACATCATAACCGATAGTTGCTAATTGCTGGATTAGAGGAATGCTCTGTGAATTTCTAATATCATTTGTATCAGCTTTAAAGGTTAATCCTAATACAGCTACTTTTTCAGAGAAATGTGGCAGGTGTTTTTTTATTTTTTCTACATAAATATTGATTTGTGTGTCGTTTATTTGTTGAACTGCATGTAGAATAGGAGCATTTATTTGTTCCTTTTTGATCAGATACTCCAATGCTCTTAAATCTTTTGGGAAGCAAGAACCACCATAACCGATTCCTGCTTTTAAAAATTCTTTACCAATTCTCGGATCTAGACCAATTGCTTTGGAAATATGCTGAATGTCTACTTGATATTTATCGCTGACTCTCGCTATTTCATTGATAAAAGAAATTTTCGTAGCGAGAAAATAGTTATTGGCATATTTTATTAATTCAGCACCCGCTAAATTAGTAATTACGTATGCGGTATTGATTCCTGCATAAATAGATTGAAGAAGAGGTACTGTTGTCGTATCACCATCATTAATTCCAATCACTGTTTTATCAGGATGGAGCATATCATACAGTGCCTTCCCTTCTCTTAAAAATTCGGGATTCGAAGCTATTGCATATAGATGAGGAGATACCCCTAATTCAGTTAATTTTTGATAAATTTGCTCACATGTGCCGGGTGGTACGGTACTTTTGATAATAATAGTTTTAAATGTTGTGATTTCTTGATACATATCATGTAACACCGAATAAATAAAAGATAAGTCAGCAGAGCCATCATCTTGTGCAGGCGTTCCTACTGCAATAAAAATAACGGCGCTACTTTTCACAGCTTCAACTGTATTTGAAGTAAAGACGATATTTTTTCGTGCCACTTCTAATAACTCCGCAAGTCCCGGTTCATAAAAAGGAATAAACCCATTATTTAATTGCTGTATTTTATTATTGTCTTTGTCAATACATTGAATATAATGACCCAATGATGCAAGAGTCACAGATAAAGTGAGTCCCACATAACCAGCACCAATTACACAAATATTCATTCTTTTCAATTCCTTTCAAACAACCTGCTTCGTATATGTTATTAAAAGAAGTAAGGAGAGGTGAATTATCTTAGGTAACCAAGGACCTATTTTTTAATATTGAGTTGGACCAATCGAATTTGCGCCACATGAATTAGAAAGAGTCAACTTAGAAAATTTTGATTCCACCGCATATACAGCAGTTGACTCTTTCGGCAGGCT
>DAIDKD010000144.1 GCA_027451065.1 Bacillaceae bacterium
AATCCCATAATATTTTTCATCTATAAAGAAACTTCTTCTTATTATCTCAAGGGGAAGGAGATTCTCCTTCATTTCACATTTGTTGAAGACCATGGAGAAAAAGTGCTAACTTGATTTCTAGTCGGCACTTTTTTCTCTTACTGAATCTCGAATTTTGCTCCAATATTGTAATCGTCAAAATCTCCTGTTCCTCGAAAATTAAGAATGCCTTTAGTAAATAAATACGTTCCCGACTCTAGCTCGCCAAATAGCCATTCCCAGTTTACATCAGTTTTTTCTGTTTCGCTTTGCGGAGAGACTATATATCCTGGCTCGGTAAAGGTCCAGTTTTCTATTATCGGTGTGACAGATTCCCAACTTCCATTGTCATCAACATAAAGCCAAAAGTCTTCGCTGTAGATGAATTCATGGTCTGAGGTATTCGTAAAGTGAAAAGTAAGACCAGTTGGTGACGCATCACTAATAGTAAATGTTAGACCCATTTCTTCTAATGTTTTACTGCCTGCTACGACCTCAGAAGAAATATTCACATGGTCAAAGCCTTCGTTGCCTGCGTCCTCATTAGAAAATTGACCGTTTGATTTATTCGTTGGTGGTTGCTCTGTTGATGAGTCATTATTTTGCGAGGAGCATGCTGTAAATATCATGAGAAAAACAATCATTAACGTCAATGCTATCGTACGATTTTTACTCTTCATCTCAGGACTTCCTCCTTTTTGATTAAAAATTTTCCAAAGTTGAGGGATTATAATCCCTTAACTTTGAGATTTTTTAGAGTATCTATTATAGGCTCTCATCATTTGTTGAGACAGGAATGTTCTCTATCAAAGCTTAGGCATGACAAAAATAATACAATAAAACTCCTGTCGCCACAGAAACATTCAACGATTCCGCTTGTCCATGTATCGGAATATAGAGATTTTCATTTGTCAAAGAAAGTAACTCCTGTTGCACACCACTACCTTCATTTCCTACAACCAACGCTGCGTTTTTTACAGGTTGTACGTCTTGATAAGGCTTAGCATTTTGTAAAGAAGTTCCATAAACGGTAACCCTGTTCTCTTGTAATTTCGGAATCCATTCAGATAAATCTCCTTTTAAGACTGGCAAATGAAACAAGGAGCCTTGAGTGGAGCGAATTGTCTTGCCATTATAAACGTCAACACAACCATTTCCTACAATAACGGCAGTTACTCCCGCTGCATCGGCTGTACGAATCATCGTTCCCAAATTACCCGGGTCTTGCACAGCATCAATCAATAAAAATGTTCCTTCCATAGAGATTTCGCCATATGCTTGTTTCTTACAAATAGCAATAACGTGTTGCGGTGTTTCTGTTTCACTTAGTAATTGAATAACTTCCTCCGTTACAATGACAAGAGAGATGTTATCCAACTTCCAAGCTGCTGGTATATTCGTTTCCTCTGTCAACAATAGTGTCTCTACTATGTCACTTTTTAGCGCCTCTTCTACCAAATGAAATCCCTCAATTATGAATAAACCTGTTTTCTCACGCTCTTTTTTTGTATGTAGCTTCTTCCAGCTTTTCACACTTGCGTTTTGAACTGAATCAATTCGCTTCATTTATCTCTTCCTTTCCAAATTACCATCATTTTTCTATGATACTATATTTAGCGAGCATAGAAAATCTAGCTTAGGCGAAGTTCCTCTTTGAACAGCGCCCAAGCTCTCTCTTTAAAAACTTCTACCTCCACCACCATGGGTGCTTCCGCCTCCTGAACTGTGGACAGTGCTTCGTCCTCCACCACCTGGACCTCCACCAGAACCGTTATCTGTTTTAATTGGTACTTTCGTAATTGTTCTGTTGATAAATCTATCCTGCTGATTTGTTAGCTGTATACTACTGTTTTGGCGAACAGGAAATTTATATCTCCCACTTTTGCCACGGTATCGATACACATTAATACCGTAGAAAGCTCCGCCAGCACCGAGGGCAATGGCCACAGCAAGAATGATTTCGTACATTTCTAAGGAGCGATAACGAACAATTTCACCAGTTTCTTCATCGTATTGATATTGATTGCTTACAATTCCCTCGTCAAAAAATTCTTCAACACCTCTTAAAAAGCTGGCCGCTGAATCATAGTAATCTCCTGTGCTGACACCTTCAAAAGCCATATCTAAAATTTCTTCAATTCTGTCATCTGTAAGATAATTAATCATCATTCCAATAGTCGCAATGTATATTTCCCGATTGTCCATATCAATCAAAAATAACACGCCACTATCGCCGAAGTCATTTTCATCATAGTAATCATCAGCAAATTCACGGGCGCTTTTTCCTTGCGCATCATCTGTCGTGACAATAACAACATCCATATTCATTTTTTCACGAAGAGCGCTGACAGAGCTTTCCAACTGTTCTACTTCACTTGTAGTAAAAAGACTTGCCTCATCAAAAACCCGCTGTTCTGTTTCTTGAGCACTTCCACGAAAAGGAGAGAAGAAAAAGAAAAAAGCTACCAAAAGCAACCTAAGCTTTCTCATAGTAAAAAGTACCCCCCTAACAAAAGTAATACACATAAAATAGCCGAAATACCTGCACTAAGAAGTCCTAGCTTTCTATGGTCAATTGGGAGTTCTCCGTTTACTTTTCCTGATTGTCCATTCATAGCATAATAATATATTTTCTTACTACGATCTTGATATGTCATCACCCATACGGGTAACAGAGTATATTTCCACTCTGTATCAAGATTCCTCACACTACAGGAAGATGGTGTTACGGTTGTATAACCGTTGATTGTATCT
Source organism: Bacillaceae bacterium (assembly GCA_027451065.1). Lineage (GTDB taxonomy): Bacteria > Bacillota > Bacilli > Bacillales > Bacillaceae_G > DAIDKD01. Next base: position 2,773 of record DAIDKD010000144.1, read on the forward strand.
GACAAAATTGTCTGAGTGTACCCTTTTACCTCCTCTGCTGTTTCACTTTCCAGTTCCTTCGCTTCTATATTACGTTTCTCCGCTTGAAAGCCAGAAAGATAAGCAGCTGTAAACTCTTCAGCTTTCTTCGTGTCAAATGGCAGCACAGCTTCATACAACTTACTTTCCTCTTTGTTCAAAGCTTTTTTCGGAATATCATAAATAGAAATATTACCACTACGACGCACATCATAAAATTGCGTTTCCGTATAGCGGAATCTGGAGTCCTGCCATGTCCGTACTCTTGTTGCCCGCGCTGACAAGTCCCCTTGCGCCTGACAATCTACAAACCAATTTGGAAAATAAATACCTGTTACTTTTTCAATTTGTTTTTTTGAATAAAAATTTTTCGGAATAAACCATTTGCCACCAATCCAATTCAACATTTTTTCTGTTGCTTCATCCTTTTCGATGGAAAAAGGAATAACCGAATCAGGTTCAAATTCACCAGTCAAACGGTCAGATAAAACGACTGGGTTGTGACAATAATAACAATATGTTGCCGCTGTTGTTGCATCAGTGTCTACCTCAGCTCCACATCTAGGACAGGAATAAAATTTTCTCTCAGATTGCTCCTCTATTGTTGCTTCGGTTTCTTCTTTAGGAAATCCATTTGTACCAGCTTCTAATTGTTCTTTACTGAAGTGACTTTGGCAAAACTCGCAGACAAAATCTTGGGTTTCTGGATTAAAAATTAATCCCCCACCACAATTGGAGCATTTATATGTATGTACACTCATTCCCTCTACTCCTTTCTTCTCTAACTAAACCTTGTTAGTAGCTTAAAGGTTACCTCTCCTCCTCATTAAACTAGGAGAAGGTAAGTTATTCAAAGCAAGCGCTTAGCACATATGAAGAAAAGCCCAAGCGCCTTGAATAGCTTCCCTCGTAAAAGGTTCTTCACACCTAAAGTCGTTTTTTGAGCTACGAAGTGATACTTTTAGGTGCTTTACGGTGGGAAGATTATCTTACGACGGGACGCTAGGCGCTGGAGCTAGACAAACTTTCTTCAGAAAAGATGACTTCGCCAAAAGGTGCTACTCTGCACTTTATTGAAGAAATCCTTCCTTCACATGCTAATCAATGTGCGCCTCCTTTTCCTACTAGAGAGGATTTCCACATTCTGGACAGAATTTCGGAGTTGTCGCTGTCACTATTTCAAATCCGCATGTGGGACAGAATTTCGCCTTCTTTTCAGGCTTCGGTTTGCCACATTCACTGCAAAACTTACCAGTATTCTCTGCACCACACTCACATTTCCAGGTATCTGCCGCAGGGTTTGGCTTGCCACATTCCGTACAGAATTTCCCTTTATTTTTCGCACCGCATTGGCACGTCCATGTGTTCTTATCTACTTTTTCCTGTGAAGTTTGTGGTTGCTGTTGATTTTGCATCTGTTGCTGATTTGCTTGTGAGAAAGCCCCAGCAATTCCGCCACCAGTTTGCATACCAACACCCATGCCCATAAAACCAGTCATCGCCCCAGCACTATTAGAGCCGGCAGCCTCCACACCTCGCGCCATTGCTCCTTGAACATATCCTTCTCTAATAGAAGGATCTCCTAGCATAGCACCTTGATTACGCATATTTATCAGCCTCGTTGATTCCTCATCATAAGAAATGCTGGCGATACCTACTGATTGGATTTCTATGCCTCGAAGCTGTTTCCAATCTTCATCTAATATCGTAGCCATGTACTTGCTAAGTTCCCGACTTTTTGAAGGAACGAAAGAAATACGAGTCCCATCAGCTGACATTTGATTGATGGCTCCTTGTAATGCCTCCATAAATTCAGATAAATATTGATTGTTAATATCCATAATCGTTACTCTGTCTTTATTTTTAGGAATTGCTTCCATATAAAAACGAAGAGGATCAGTAATTTTTATGGAATATGTACCGTGAGCACGTAAAAATAACTCCGCGTTATAAAAATTATCAAAATAATTAATTGGATTTCTCGTTCCAAATTTAATCCCTTTTATTTCTTGCAAATTAATGTAATACACTTTTTGCTTCGTTGGAGTTACTCCACCATATTTAAAACGATTGAATGTTTCGACTAATGCATCCCCAAGTTGCCCGTTAAACATGGACGGCAATGATGAATAATCTACAACATAATATCCTTCTTCAGCTGTATAATCAACAATTTTTCCACCATCTACTAATAACATCATCTGATTCGGATACACGTGAACAACAGAGCCATTTGAGATAGTATCCTCTGTTCCTTTTTTATTTTGATTGCGTTTATCGTTTTTCCTAACAGTTACTCCACGAGTAAATACTGTATTGTCATCCATTTCATCAGGCTCGATTACTTCAAGCCATTGGTCACTAAGGCTACCGCCTACTGAACTTAAAGCTGCTTTTATTAATCCCATTTCATATTCACCTAATTTCCATATAGATTATTGATAGATACTACATGTCTTAAACACACTATCTTCTCTGTTTCAACATGTTCATATCCCTACCAAATATAATAACACATGTGGCTCATTTATTATATTATCTACGTAGAATAAGTGCTCCCTGATTTTGTACATAAATAACGAGAAAAATGTAAAAGGTATAAGTATTGCTTCCATTTTTCTATACATAAGGAGGAATTTTTTTGAACTTTAATATCCGTCAAGCTGTAATTGCCAATATTTCTGGAAATACACAAGAGCAGTTAGAGGCAACTATTGTTGATGCTATCAATAATGGTGAAGAAAAAATGCTCCCAGGCTTAGGTGTACTATTTGAGGTCATCTGGAAGAACGCCGACGAACAAGAAAAAGATGAAATGCTGTCGACTTTGGAAAGTGGTTTGAGCTGATTACAGGAAAGGGAAGTGGGAATTGGGCAAACACCACCAAATTCCCACTTCCCTTTTCTATTATGATATATCATTCATTATCTCTTCTGCAGTTTTGCCTATATAAAGCTTCATGCCATACAAAACAGCTAAATGTAACAGCAACAAACTACCAAATATTGCAATTGTATGAAAGTCTGTAAAGAGAGCAATGAAGAAAGTTATCAATAATATTCCTCCGAAGAGAATCATGCGGACAAGTAAATTGAAGAAGTACTTTCTCATTCCTTTTAGTGCCTGTTGTTCATTCTCCCAATGAAGATTAGGATTCTTGGCATTGATATAGACTTCAACAACATTGCTTAAAAAGGTAGCCATACAACTGATGATAAACCACATCATCAGGAGGACGATGGGAAAATGCAAAAGAACCCCTAACAGTATTCCTCCACCAACAAGAATAATCAGTTGGAAACACCAACCAGCCATTGCTTTCCCATAAATAATCGTTGTCGCCTTAATTGGTAAATACTTATTGGTAAACCAATTCGCACCCTCACGTGATATGGAAGTAATGGAAGTCGGATTGAATGACAAGATAAAGCCAGTAATCAGCAACATAATCAATAGAGCCGTTCCCATTCCAATACCTATGTCCGCAAAAACCAAAGAAATTTCAGTATCTAGGAAAAGAATGATTCCTAAAAAAATCGGCATATAAAAAGTTTGAACGACACAACCAATGAAAAAAGCTGGTGTTCTCATTAATATTCTCATTTCTTTTTTTACATAGGAGAAAACTACTGCGCCTTGTTTTTGGGAAATAGTTGCTTTTCTTTTTTTGGAAGTAGAAGCGGCGTTCAGTCCCATGATACTTTGATAGTACATACGTTGCCCTAATGTAAGAAATACTCCTAACATTGCTACTGACAACAGAATGAACCCTAATAAGTATAGGAATCCACTGATAGTGGCCGCATTATCTAGAGCTTGTGCCCCTAAATATGACGTTGGAAAATATGTAGTAATTTGTTCCAATAGCGACCCTTCTGTCGCCCAACCTTGAACGATTCCCTCCATATCCACATGCAGATTTTGCTGCCGAACAAGTATGTTAATACCGATAGCAAAGGCAATGGATAAAATGCCCCCGATTACTTTTGTTCTATCTTTATTTTTTGAAACATTTGTATATCTCATCACAATCAACATGATAATCGCCATAAAAATAATAGGCAACACAGGCAATAAAAGGAAAATTATCACACTGTACAAATAATAAAGGATACCTTTTTCTCCAACTATTCCGTATGACAGCAAAATAGGACCTAATGTCAAAAAATTGATAAAGTAGGAAGATAAGAGTAACACGATAAACTTTGCCGATAGTATTTCAAATGGTAACAGTGGTAATGGCAATAACTGTTCTAAATCTTCGGAGTAAAAAAATACTTTTAAAATATTACTAATGTTTAAGAAAAATAAAATGAACGTAACCGTTGTTAGTCCAAAGCCTAAAATAAAACTCTCCTGTTGTACAGGAGATAAGATATCATACAAAAACTGCACAAAACTATGAATGAGTCGGAAAGAAATCAGTGCCAATACAATGCTACCCAATGCAGATAAAAAGAACCAGGCTCTCGCATTTTTATTGGAAAAAAAGTCGTAGTTTGTTTGAAAAGATACTTTGACCAAACTCAATATTTTACTCATGGTCCGTAATCTCCAAGAACATTTGCTCCAAGGTTGAATCTGTCGCAAAATGTTGCCGCATTTCATCAATATTTCCACAAAATTGAATCTGACCACTATCGATAATTCCTACTCTATCACAAATTTTTTCCGCTACTTCCAATACATGAGTAGAAAAGAAGACGATTTTACCGCTATCGGCATATTCACGCATGATTTCTTTTACTTTATGAGCTGATTTAGGGTCTAGACCTGTCAACGGCTCATCTAGTATCCAAATATCAGGCTGATGAAGCAAGGCTCCGATGATGATGATTTTCTGCCTCATTCCATGAGAATAGGTTTGAATCTGATCTTGCAATGCATGAGTTATCTCAAAATCATCCGCTAATTTCGTAATTACTTCTTCCCGTACTTTTGCTGGAACCTCGTAGATGTCGCCGATAAAATGTAAGTACTCAATTCCTTTTAACCTTAAAAACATATTCGGACTATCTGGAACGTAGCCAAAGATTTTTTTCGCTTGCAGTGGCTCCTTCGCTATGTTCATCCCATTCAAAATAATTTCTCCTTTATCTACTGGGAGAATTCCTGTCATCATTTTAATTGTTGTCGACTTTCCCGCCCCATTTGGACCAAGAAAACCAAAAATCTCACCATTATGAATTCTCATTGATAGATTATCTACTGCTATCTTCTGATGACTATAACTTTTCGTAACATTCTGAAATTCAATCAAGAGACCTACCTCCTTAATCTGATGTATGGTTAGGGCATTCGCCCTAACCATACATCAGATTAATTAAAAATAATTGTGTTT
>DAIDKD010000145.1 GCA_027451065.1 Bacillaceae bacterium
TAAAAATGTCAAACCCATTCCGAGAAAAAGCAGACCCAGCGTACCAAATATTCCCCCGAATAAAACTGAAAATCTGTTTTGGCTGTTCATGATGCATCGCCTCTCTTTTTTCTATATACCCTAATTATATCTAACTAAATGGAAAAAGTCGAAAAATCCAACGTTTGCATTGGTAATGAATCGTGGGAAGATACGAAAAAGAAACCATTTTGAAAATAGTATCAAAATGGTTTCTTAATCACATTATTGTTTATACACTTCACTTCAATGAGCAACGTTAATGATTTCAATTCTCACTTCATTATCATATATTTCGGATATGATTCTGTAAGTTCCTACTCTATATCGCCAACAACCGCCTTTTTTACAATTTCTCCGTCCTTCATATGCACGATATGGGTTCCATACGCGGCCGCTTCTTCAGAGTGAGTTACTTGTATGATAGTTGTGCCTAGCTCCCGGTTGATTTTTTGAAGCAGCTCCATGACGATTGTACCATTTTTGGAATCTAAGTTCCCGATAGGCTCATCTGCTAAAATCAATTCTGGTTCGAATACTAGGGCACGGGCAATCGCCACCCGTTGTTGCTGTCCACCGGAAAGGTTTCTAGGAAGTTCTTTTCTTTTTTCCACCATGTCAATGGTAGATAATATTTCGTCCAATTTCCCGCGGTGCTTTCTGGTATCTTTTCCATCTAATATGAGCGGTAGCATAATATTGTCCTCAACAGTTAGATTAGGAACGAGATTGTAAAACTGGAAAATGAATCCCATGCTGTTACATTTCAATTTACTTCTCTCTTTAGCCGACATTGTTTTCAAGTCTTTTCCGTTGAAATAGACTTTTCCGCTATTTGGATCATCCAATCCTCCAAGTAAATAAAGGAGGGTAGATTTTCCACAACCGGATGGTCCCATAATTGATAAAAATTCACCTTGATTCACAGTGAAGTTAATATCTTTTAAAGCTTGAAAGCTCTCTTTCTTATTAATCTGAAAAACTCTATTGATACTATCTACACGAATAATCTCTTTTTCCGCAGTACTAACCATTTTCTCCAACCCCTTCTTTTGTTTAAGAACTTACAAAAATATTTAAATGGATGCAAGAACAGACAGCCCAAGAAAATTCATCGTGATGTTTGTCCTTGCTAGTGTGCAATGATGAGGTCGGGTTTTGACCCCATCATTGCACACTACTCGTATTTCAACTCTTTTACCGTATCGATTTTTCTTGTATTCCAGAAGCTTGGTAAGGAAGCTACTAACATGACGCATCCTACTCCAATCAATAGAATGATGTAATATTGGAAATGCACGGAGACATCAAATTCTAAGCCTACAATAACAACCATCAAATTTTCCACTAGTTGAATGGTAACTAAGCTTAAAGGAATTCCCAACAGAAAGCCAGACAACGCAATGGCGAGTGATTCGAAGGTAAACATTTTTCTCAGTTGTCCCTTTGTCATTCCTAAAGACTGATACAATGCAAAATTTCTCTTACGTTGCAGGAAGCTCATGATGATATTGCTGAGTATCCCGAAACTACCGATAACAGCGGTCATAATCGCAAACAGATTGACCATATCAATCATCATTGCCATTCCCACTAGGTTATTTTCTGTATCAATTTCCTTAGTCGAAATAGACACGTTGAAATTTTCCAGTAATTCTTCCAAGCCTGCCTTCGCTTCTTCTTGGGTTAGGCTTGTTTGATAATAAAAAGTCCGGCTTCCGAATGCTTGAATAGACTCTGGTAATTGAGAGATTTTCATGAAAATCATCGGATTCATTAAGCGATTATCATATATGCCTAGTAGCTTCATAGCAACTATTTCTGTTCCAAAGTCAAATTCTACGGTATCACCAATTTCCGCATCAATTGCTTCCAAGTAGCTTTTCGGAAGGATAAAGCCATTTTCTGTTTCTTCAAACTTCTGGAAAATCTCATCAAAATCTGAGGAATCCCATCTTAAATATTCATAAAAATCTCGTAATTGTTCCGTAGAATCAAGAGCTTGTACAGTATAGTTGATATCATCCACTTTGACGTTGGTAGTTATTTCTTGTAAACGAATAGAGCCATCAACTTCTACGAAACCACTATTCTCTATTTTCTCCTGAATCTCCTCATGTTTCGGACTAATATTATCAAAAGTATAGGCAATAACAACATCGTAATTCAATCCAGTATACGCCTCTGTTATTAAGTCATTTAGCGATGTCCCAATTGAGTTCACCAAAACCAATACAGTCATTCCGATGGCCAACAAAGTAATATTGCTTCTCAATACTTTCGACGTAGCAACATTTTGCATTGCAATGGCAAAAGTACCCAATTGATTTTTTCCTTTATTGAATAAAAATGTCCCGACAAAGCGGATAATTGTCGGATATGCCATGCTGAATCCGATAAATAAGAAGAGCATGCTTGCACTCATTACTCCGCTTGGTAAATCTGTAAATGATATGATGGTTGCTAAAATGAACAAGACCATTCCTGTGATGAATTTCCATCTCGGCTCTTCTTTTTCTAATGCCGGCTCGTTTAAAAGAGTGGTCTTCACAGATTCTTTTCTCACGCGTAGCACAGGAATGAGGAAAGATACTGCTGTAATCACAACTGCAAATACCAATCCCATCACTACCATATCAAAAGACAATGGTGGAATATCAAAGACACCGTACGCGGCTATTGGTGAAGCAATGTAATTGACCAGCACATTGATTCCATAGCCGATAGCTACTCCAATCAAACCGCCAAAAAACCCGTAGCAAATACTTTCTAAAAGAAAAATAAAGGTAATTCTCCCGTGGGTAGCCCCTTGACTGAGAAATGTACCTACTACATTTAATCGTTCTAAAACCATCAATTTCACAGAATTATAAATAATGATAATACTAATCATAGCCACAAAAATAAACATAGCTGTGAAAATAGAAGTAATCATACCAAGTGATTCTTTGAAATATTCTTCATCGTACAGTACTTCCGCTTCAAATCCGTCATTTGCGTCATTGAAAGCTTTTATAGCCTGCTCCACATCACCGTCTTTGGCCTCTGCCATCATCACATTATGAGAAATCCCTAGTTCTTCGTGAAGGTATTCATCATCAATGACGATCGTGAAAGCATCTTTCGTATCACTGTAGAATAAGCTTTCATTTTTTGCGATGGCTCCAACTGTGAATATTTTCTTTTCTCCATTTAGAAGGACCTCTATTTCTGAACCGATTGATAAATCATTCTCTGTGGAAGTTCGCTGGCTAATCATAACCTTCTCATCTTGAATATCTGTATGATGTCCCTCAATCAATTTCAGCTTTTCAATATCTTCCCTATCTCTTCCTCTTAATGTATAACTCTGATCCTCTAAATCTTTTGATGGAGATGTTAATCCTGCTAAATAGATTTCACTGGTTATATTTGTTAAGGATGATGTATCCATCTCGCTTTCATCTATCCAGCGATTCGGAACAGTGGATGAAACAACAATCGTTTTATTTTCAAACGCTTCTAACTGATTTTTCACCATCCCATCCAGTGCAGATTCTATCGCTGTCTGACTTCCCAGAAATAAACCTGTGCTTAAGGATATAACCGTTAAGAGTAAAGCAAATCGTCCTTTCTTTTCCATCATGGATTTTAAAACATACTTTAAGAAAATAATCATGAAAAACTCCCCCTTATGAACAAATGCACCTCTTATTTTTGTGAGATGCATCAACTCCTTTCTCTAAACGAACGCGTGTGTGTCACTCCTTTCTATTTTTAAAAATTATTTAATTAATCATAGTAATTATTAGGAAAAATAGCAAATATAACGATGATTGTACAAAAGTCCTATGTAATTCCCGAGGAACGTAGCAACTTAAAAAAATGTGAAAAGATGCACATTTCTCGGGAAATTTTCTCCTATGTGGACCAAATTTCTATTTAGTTGGAAAAGTGAAGTTAAAAAATCGTCATCCTTTTGTAAGTTTTTTTGATTTTTACATCGTGGGAAGGTGGCGTTTCCTCTGGTAGTTTTGTGATATGAATTTCTTCTGAAGGTATTAAAGCATGACCGTGGTGTGCAAGGAAAAGACTTGCGTACAAGAGTGTAAAAAAAGTAGATAAACGCCTTCGAGCTTTCATAACTAAGTTCCCCCTCTTTTGACTTGAGAAATAACCTTCTTTAGAGCGAAAGACCACCTATCTTTTTTTGTATTATTTAGAAAATTTGTTTTATTCTAAATAATTATACATTATACAATAGATTTATTGAGAAGTAAATACTTTATTGAAAAAAACAAAGAAGTGGCAGTCTAAAAGATTGGTTTATTCTCCATGATATAGAAAGAGTCAACATAGAAAAGCTTGATATCATCACTTTTCATCGTAGTTGACTCTTTCGGCGGGCTGTCTGAAAAGGGTGAATTCACCCTTTCAGACAGCCCGTTCTTTGTTTTTTCATCTAGAAAATAGAAACATTCCAAAAAATGATAGCACTAAATATAACACTGCTTCATGCTTGATAACAAATGAAGATGTTGCTCTTTCATCATTGACCTTGCTATCTCTCTTTAAGAAAAGAGAAAAGAAAATTTGAAAGATGACATATCCGATAACGGCACCTAAAGTGTTCATCATGACATCATCTAGCGTTGTGTTGCGAGTTTGAGTGAGCAATTGACTGAATTCAATAGACACAGAGAACAAAAATCCTGTGAAGGCGACCTTTTTCATTGTTCGGAATTGCTTCCAAATCAACGGCAACAGGAATCCTAATGGTATTGTCATGATAACATTCAAAAAATAAGGCATCATTGACTCGGTAGAACTAGAAAATGGCATGAGATAAACCCGATCAAATGTTGTGGGCGAAGCAATAAACCTTAGATCCCAAATTGTTCCTACACCTGTCACGCCATAAACGACCGCCAAATACACGAGAAAAATAAATACGCCTAGAAAATGCTTGGGAGAAAAACCTCCTCCTCCCTTCTTTTTGGCTTTTAGATAAAATCCTATATGAAATACAATACATAAAATAGATACACGAATCATGTTCATAAACAAATCGGTGTGAACAATATACGTCGTAATGATACGTATGTAGACTTGTAAATACTGAAATAGTGACATAACAAATCCTCCTTGTTTCATTAAAATTTAAGAAAAAGTGGTCACAATCACTCCATCTACATTGTTTCCAGATATTTCATACTGCCCATTTGCGGGTACTTCTACTTCAATTGTCCCATTTTGAGATACAGGATAATATGAAATGGTATATTTTTTCCCATCCACATGAACAGAAATACTCTTTTCTTCTTTTACATAATCTAAATACTCTTCCAAAGCGAAATTCATTTCCTCCATGACCGCACTATGAGGTAATCCCACATAGCGAATATGCCAAGGTTCATATTGAATTCCTGTCACATCTATTTTATCTGCGGGATAGCGTAAAATGAATCCGTATTTCCAAGCATTTTCTTCTATCCACTTTCCTTCAGGTGCTTCTTCCATCTTCATTTGAGTAGAGCCTACATCAAGTGCTAGTCCTAAATTATGTTCGCTGTGACCTGCTGGTAAAGCATAGTCAGAACCCATTTCCTTATAAAGATTAGCTTGTTCATCTAAGCCTCGATAGCCGCTAGTGATGACAAAATGACGAACGCCATCCTCTTTGGCAGCGGCTATCATAACAGAAAATTTATCAGCTATTTCTGCTGACAATTCGATTTCGTTGGTAAGTAACCCATAGCCCTTTGTCAATTCTTTGTTTGTAAATAAATTTACGATATCTGATTTGATACTTTTTTGTTGAATAGAATATTCATTGTTCACCAAAAGTAGATTCCCCTGATAGATTTGTTCTTCCGTAAGTTCAATTTTCTGGGTATTTTCCGCTGCTACTTTCTCATCTGATGAATCTTCTCGATGTTGTTCATATTTTTGAACCTCTATTTTATCTTGAGATATTGGTAGTATAATAAAAAAGCTGAATAATGCAAAAGACAATAAAAGTCCCCACTTTTTCATTTTTCGTTCCCCTCCTTCACGTAACTTAATGATAGGATAGAACAAATTGTTAAAATAAAAAGTGGGGTAAATCTTAAATTTTTCTTAAATTTTACACGTGAACATTTAGAGCACTTTCCATTGGCAAACGTACTTCAAATATTGTCCGTACCAAATTGCTTTCGGCAGTAATCGTTCCGTGGTGTTGCTCTACGATGTTCTTCGCAATGAACAGTCCAAGACCTGTACTATTTTCTTGATGGGTTCGTGCTTTGTCGCCAGTATATAACATATCAAAAATATGAGGCAGTTCATCTGGAGGAATGATGTTTCCATAATTGATCACTTGAATAACTACTTCCTCTGCCTCCATAAAACCATTTATATCTACATACTGTCCCTCAGAACCGTAGCGACTTGCGTTGGTCAAAAGATTTTCGAATACACGTGCTAGCAGTTCGCCGTCAGCTAAAATCAACAAAGGAGAAGTTATTTGTGTTCTTGCTATTAAGTCATTTTTCTCATAGATTGGATACAACTCTTCTTTTAATTGAATAAGCAGCTCACTTACATCAATACGCTTCTTTTCAATTGGCAACATGCCGTAATTCATCCTAGTGATTTCGAATAATTCATCAATTAGCCTTTCTAAACGTTGGGACTTGGTGAAGGCAATTGTTAAATAGTGTTTCTTCTGCTCTTCAGTCAAGGAATCATCCTTCAGAATTAAATCTAAATAACCTAAAACAGAAGTAAGCGGCGTGCGTAAATCATGGGCTAGATTGACAACTAACTGTTCCTTGCTACTTTCTGAAAAATCTCCTCTTGCGATGGCTTGTTCTAATTTTTCACTGGCCAGGTTCATGCTTTGTGCAATATCACCAAATTCATCATTTGATACTATTTCCACTCGATGCTGAAAGTCACCTTGAGCCAGATAATGAATTCCTTTTGAAATCTCATTGAAATAAGTCGAATATGGTTTGGTTAGGAAAAAGAAAAACAGGATTGAAAGCAGGATAAACAACAGCAAAAAGACGTTGAAATCCCCAATATTTTGTATGATTCTGCGGACAAGAGCTAGTGTATCTCCCCGACTGACATTTGTATAATAATACCATTGGAGTGCTCTAAATAGTAGGTAAGTTATGATTCCAGACAGAAGCATGCTGAATCCTAATGACATCATCATTTTCAAACGAAAGCGACCTAGTATGTTACTCATTGAATTTATAACCTACTCCCCATACAGTTTTTATTAGTTTGTTTTTTCGTTTATCTTCCTCAAGCTTTTTCCGCAACGTACGAATATGTACCATGACAGTATTCCCACCTTCATAGTATGCATCGCCCCATACTTTCTGAAAAATATCTTCCGCACTGTAAACTTTATTTGGATGACAAGCCAATAAATACAAAATGTCAAACTCTTTCGGTGTTAAATCAACATTTTTCCCATACAGAGTCACGGTGCGTTGTTCGGGTGAAATTGTCAATCCTCCAAATTCCAGGCTTGAGTGTTGCTTCGTTTGCGGCTGATTTAATTTCATAAAACGCCTCAACTGGGCATTGACACGAGCGACCAATTCAATGGGAGTAAATGGTTTCGTCATATAATCATCTGCTCCAATCACGAGCCCTTGCACTTTATCAAAATCAGACGTTTTCGCACTTAAGAAAATAATAGGCATATTATGTTTTTCGCGAATGCGACGGGTTACTTCATACCCATCCATTTTTGGCATCATAATATCTAAAATCAGCAAATCAATGGGGTGAGTCTGAATCGTGTCAATCACTTCTTGCCCATCAGATACCTTTATGGTACGGTATCCTTCTTTTTCTAAATGTATTGCGACCAAATCAGCAATTTCTTTTTCATCATCGGCTACTAATATTGTTATATTTTGCATCTATACTCAGTCCATTTCTTCTTGATTTGAAAAGAGAAAGCTTGGCTCATTTCTAAATAAGGTACTTGAACAATGTACGTTCATTATATGTATTTTCTATTCTACTTACCATGTGGTAGGTAGTCAATTCAATCCGATAAGAAAACATGATTAGTCGGGAAACTCAATCTAATAACTTCTCTTGGCGCT